>JACMLK010000047.1 GCA_014379665.1 Saprospiraceae bacterium
CAGAATATGGCAAAATAATGTGTGACCGGATTATTGAAGGATTATTGTCTTACAATGTGCTTTTGGTAAGTGGTTTAGCCTTTGGAGTGGATGCTGCAGCACACAGAAAATGTGTTGAGTCAGGTATTCCAACGGTAGGTATTCTTGGTCATGGTCTTGATATCATATATCCTACAGAGCATAAAGCCCTATCAAAAAAAATGATAGAAAATGGAGGATTGCTGACTGAATTCCCGTCAGAAACTAAACCTGACCGTGAAAATTTCCCAATGAGAAACCGCATCATAGCATCGATCAGTGACGTGGTAGTGGTTATCGAATCCAAACGAAAAGGAGGTTCTATAATTACTGCTGAATTTGCCAATGAATACAATAAAGATGTCTTTGCAGTCCCGGGATCGGTCACAGATGAGCTTTCAGAGGGGTGTAATAAACTTATTAAACAAAATAAAGCGCATCTTATAGAAAGTGCTGCAGATATATCTTACATCATGAGATGGGAAGAAATTGATGCGGGTAAAGTCATCCAAAAACAATTATTTGTCGAACTTGATGAAATTGAAACTATCATGATAGGTTATATCCGTGACAACAAAGAAATATCCATAGATGCGCTGACATATAAAATGGGTATGACACCATCGGACGTATCTTCATTGTTATTGACATTGGAATTTAAAGGATTGGTAAAAACACTCCCGGGGAAGAAGTATATGTTATTATAAAAACTATCTCTTTCGTCGTTCGCACATTATTTTTTTGCACTTGCCGTAAAGATTGAGAGAGTGGTGCATGATCTCAAACTCAAGTATGTCACCCATCATAGATTTTATTTGTTGTATCCGGGGATCGCAAAATTCAAGTACTTCACCGCATTCCACACATATCAGGTGGTCGTGTTGTTTAAATCCATAAGACTTTTCATATTGTGCCAGATTTTTACCAAATTGATGTTTGGTAATAAGATCACAACTCACCAGTAATTCGAGCGTGTTATATACTGTAGCTCTGCTCACACGATAGTTTTGATTTTTCATGTGGATATATAAAGCCTCAGCATCGAAATGATCTGTGCGCCGATAGATTTCTTCAAGGATGGCATATCGCTCAGGTGTTTTCCTAAAACTATGTTTTTCTAAATGAGCCGAAAAAATAATTTTAACTTCAGAAACGATTTGCTCCAATTTAGCAGGTGCATTTGTCATACCGGATGTATCATTTGAATGTTCTGTCTGTTCTTACTACGGAAGAAATGCCTTCCATCTTCTCAAGAGACTGTACAACCATATTTAACTGGTCTTTGTTCAATACGATGATACCTATCCTTCCTTCGAAATATCCCTCTTTCCCTTCGATACTGAATGACTTGATATTAATACCCAATTTATTTGACAGTTCATTGGATAGAGACTGAATGACTCCCGGTCCAGAGTCAATGCCTGTGACGAGCAGTTCGACTACAAAACTCGAATTTACACTATCTTCCCAGTCTGCCTTCAATACCCTATACCCGTAATTTGCCAGTAATTGCACGGCATTTGAACAGTTAGTCCGATGTATTTTCAAACCTGCAGTGGCGGTAAGATATGCAAAAATATCATCTCCCTGGACAGGATTACAACAAGATGCGAGCGAGTACTTGTATATGTCCGCCGGTTCGCCATTTACAAGGATATTTGATCTGTTTGCTTTTGCTGGACGCTGTATTTTTCTAAGTTCTTCTGCTATTGGAGCTTCCTTGTTTAGCTGATCTTCTTCTTCTTTTTTGAAAACAATTTTCCCGTTCTCAATGGTGTAATTTTTTATATCTGACATTTTGACTTCATCCATTGAAAGACCATAAAAAAGGTCTATCCTGGATTTAAATCCCAATTGTTTTGTGACAATATCCACATTATCTTCAAAATCAAGCTTCAGGTTTTTAAATTTCCTTTCCAACGCCTCTTTCCCATATTCACCTACCTTCCTTCTCTCCTCTTTCATGGCAGATCTTATCTTGGATTTTGCCTTGCCCGTTACCACCATTTTTAGCCAATCCTCAGTGGGTTTTTGATTTTTATTAGTCACCACCTGCACCTGATCTCCATTATTCAACTTATACCCCATAGGTACCAGTTTATTATTTACTTTAATAGCCGTGGCATGATACCCTACATCCGTATGGATTTCAAATGCAAAGTCAAGTGCAGTGGCACCTTTTGGTATAATGCGCATATCTCCTTTTGGAGTAAAAACATACACTTCTTCACTGAAGAGGTTGGTTTTGAAATCATTTATAAAGTCAAGCGCATTCGTGTGTTTGGTATCAAGAATTTCACGAATATTATCAAGCCAGTTGTCATAAACATTTTCCTGCTTCTTAATGCCTTTATATTTCCAATGTGCGGCAAAACCCTTTTCGGCGATTTCATCCATCCTTTCTGTGCGTATCTGGACTTCTACATATTTACCTTTGGGGCCGATAACAGTAGTATGCAATGATTCATATCCATTGCCTTTAGGTGTTGTGATCCAGTCTTTAAGCCTTTCCGGAATAGGTTTATATACGTCAGTAATGATGGAATATATCTGCCAGCAAAAACTTTTTTCTTTCTCTACCGGAACATCTATGATTATCCTTACAGCGAAAATATCATATATTTCTTCAAAATTGACTTTGCTTTGTTTGATTTTAGTATAAATGGAAGAGATAGCTTTGCATCGGCCCAGCACCCTGAATGGCGCTCCTAATTGGGTCAGTTCTGCTTTAAGCGGACTGATAAACTGCTCAATATATTCATTTCTGGCCTGATCTGACTCACTTAGTTTGTTGGAAAGTTCCTGAAATACTTCAGGTTCTGTGATTTTCAGACATATATCCTGAAATTCTGTTTTAATATTGTATAATCCTAATCTATGGGCAAGTGGTGTATATATAAAATCTGTTTCAGCGGCAATTTTGAGTTGTTTATGTTTGGGTTGAGCACTGATAGTACGAAGATTGTGCAGTCTGTCCGCCATTTTTATCAGGACCACCCTTACATCCACGACTAAAGTACTTAACACTTTTTTGAAATTCTCAGCTTGAGGACTATCATTGGTGTCAATATTGTACGTGCCGTCCAACTTAGTCAATCCATCAACAATGATTGAAACTTTCGGACCAAACAATTCAAGGATCTCATTTAAACTTACCGGGGTATCTTCCACCACATCATGCAATAGGGCGCAAATAACGGCAGTAGGTCCCAGACCTATCTCCTGAAAACATATTCTGGCTACTTCTATAGGATGGAAAATGTAGGGCTCACCTGATTTGCGTCGTTGAAACTTATGCGCTTCGATGGCCATTTCATAAGCTTTTTCTATATTAGCCTTATCCTCATCCTGCAATCGAAATTCCATCAGTTTGAGTAATTCGTCAAACTTAGCCCTTACATCTTTTAGCTCTTCCTGATTTATTGCGACACCTACCGGCATATAAAATAATAAATATTGATTAAACGCAAAGAATACAAAATTAGATAAATAATATCATAATTCAAGTCTCCATTTGAAAAGTTTTGAAATTTAACCGCTTTCAGGTGATGTCCTAACCACTTTTGTTGCCATTACAGGATATTTTTTGGTCAACCATGGTTCTCTATCCGGTAAGACCTTCAGTGGGTTCAGTGGGACTCAGTGGGACCTCGGTGGGACTCGGTGGGATCACAGTGGGAATATGGTGGGAACATGGTGGGAGTGTGGTGCTATCATCATGGGAGGATCATGGGAGGATCATGGGAGGGTGATGGGAGGAACTACGACGCATCTATGGCTCTACCCGGGCAAATCTGCGGTTAAATGGTGGAAAATGGGTCAAGGAAAGGTGAAATTGGCTATTGGCTATTGGCCATTGGCCATTGGCTGTTGGATGTTGGCTAGTAGTGTTAAAGGATTATAAAGGTAAGAAAACAACAGCCTAGAGTACTTTTTTATCCTCCTACTCTCTTACTCTCATCTTCTATTCCGGTGTTTCTTTTTCTGGACTTCACATTGCTGTTGCCAAGGTCGTAACTGATGCTGATCGTAGCACGGCGGCTATCCCAGTTCCCATGGCCATAACCGGTCTGACCATTAAATATTGATACGCCGCTCCACCCGGTCTGATAGGTGATGTCATTGGCACTAAACCGTACATTCATTTTGTCGTTCATGAATTTCCGCTGAAGGCCAAGATTAAGACTGTAACTCTGGTCATAGAGAAAAACTCCACCCCAAACCCCGGGTCCGCTATACCAACCTGACAGTTCTGCTTTCCATTTCCTGCCAAGACTGAATGTATGTTGCTGAAAGACATTGTATGAGCCCGCCTGTATATCTACAATACCGTTATCCCCATAATCTGCCTGATTGTTTATGTAGGATGCACTGAAATTCATGTAGGCATTCCACCACTTCGTGATGTCCAACGGAAGCGAAACGTTAAAACTATACAGTTTTTGTGTTGCCAGATTGTCCCAACTGATAAATCCCGCCCGTGGGTCGATTTCATCGGGACCGATGAGACGTGTGATCTGATTGGTAGTGTTGCTATAAGCAAGTTTGAAAGTATATCTGTAATTCAATGTGTACCCAAATTCTATGTTATTAACTATTTCCGGTTGCAGAAATTTATTTCCTTTGCTATAGGATAACTCACTAAGCTGTTCTCTGAACGGATTAAGCACATTGTAATCCGGACGGTTAATTCTGCGGCCATAGTTGAGCGAATAAACACTTTGTGGTGAATATTGATAGGTGATCCCTGCAGATGGAAAATAACTTGTATAGTTGAAATCTACCGGTGATTCTTCAAGTTCAGGAAGAAATGCAATCAGGTCACCGGTGGCGTCTGTATTTTCTATTCTCAACCCTGCGGAAGCATTCCATTTGGCATTCAGGTTTTTGGCATAATTGATGTATCCGGCATACACATTTTCATTGTATTTAAACTGATTGGACCTTCGGTCATTTCTTTGCGGGTCATTATTAATGACATTGTAAAATAAAAATATATTGTCGGTGGCCACATTACTGTATTTGGTACCAATGCCCAGACTACCGCCGAAAATTTCTGACTCAAAGTCAGCTTTTGCTGTGGCTATATCAATTTCTACAGGTGTATTATAGGTGTTAATATTCTGGCTGATAATATCAGACTCTGAAGCATTATAATAAATGTTTGGTTGATTATGGTTGGCTTCATTTCTGAAAGTACCGTAATCAGCGTCAAAATTAAATCTGTTTTTACCGGATTCATAGGCATAGTTGACATTAAAAGTGGCCTGATTTCTTTTTCCGTTTGAATTGTTTGGCGCCGTAAGTATGCTGTCTATCTGGTCAGGAGTAGATTCAGCTGAAATATATGTTTTGTTTGTGCTGATATTATCTGATGAGTTGGTTTGTGCTCCTATTAAAAAGCCCAGGGTACTTTTTTTACTTACAAAAAAATCAGTACCCCATCTGCCGTTCCACCCATTATATCCATTACTCATGATGTTGGATTCATCCAGTCGCAAATCATTCTGATAGGTATCAAAAAGCATTTTATTCCACCGGGTACCGGCATTGTAGCCAACGCCACCAAAGGTATTCAAGCTTTTGTTTCTGAAGTTACCATTAGCATTAGCATTTCCCTGACCATAACGTCCGTGACTGTAAGTTGAACTCACTGAACCATTGGCTCCCAGATTTTTATCTTTTTTAAGTCTGATGTCTATTATACCTGCATTACCCTGTGCTTCGTATTTAGAGCCCGGATTGGTAATAATATCAATTTTATCAATCTGTTCGGACGACAGATTTTGAAGATAATTAGAAAGATCATCACCGGATAGCGGCACTCTTTTACCATCTACATAAATAAGGACTCCCGATCTGCCCAGTACGGAAATATTATTGTTATTGTCTACCAGGACTCCTGGTGCTTTACGCAAAAGATTTAAGCCGTTTTCTCCGGCAGAATTAATTGTCCCCTGTACATTGAATACCGTCCGGTCTGCTTTCACTTCTACCATTGCTCTGGATGCGGTCACAAGCACTTCGTCCAGTTGTCTTGCATTTTCTGTCATCATGATAGGAGGAACTTCGAATGACTGACTATTTACATTAAATACTTCAGTACTAAAGTCGTTCAAACCAATATAACTTGCTACGACAAAGTATTGGCCATTTTGTATTCTTTCGAAGACATATGTTCCATTTTCGGAAGTAATATCGGCTTTAACCATACTACTGTCCATGGCAGATTTGAGAATGATGGTGCCAAATGGAATACCAACACCTTTTTGATCAGCAATGGAGCCTGAGATAGTAAATCCCTGGCCGAAAATAAATGATACTGATGACGCAAACAGGAATAGAGCGATGGAGTAAAATATTCTGAACATAATTGTTTTGTTGAATGCTAATTGTTCATTTTAAGACATAAAGATGAGAGAATTGTTTTATGGGGAATAAAAATTCAGACAAACGCATGATTATATCGACTAAAGTCATTTTAGAGTATGTTTAAAATTCCATCATTTGTCTGCAAGCGGCAATTTTATTTTATCCTGCGTTATATTTTTTCGCCGTAGCTGCTGGTTTTAAATACAGGATGCCAAGCAAAGTTTTGCTTGGTTCATTCTCTTTCGAGTGATCTCTATCACTCGAATGCTGACTTTAGGTCAGCACCGTTCAATCACCTTGTCTAAAATTAAATTTGCTCGCTTTCGCTCAAACATGAAAATTTAAACATACTCTTA
>JACMLK010000378.1 GCA_014379665.1 Saprospiraceae bacterium
CACCGGTTTCTTTATCAGCTACCTTACCGGAGATTTCAACCAGTTCCTGCTCTCTTGCGGAGTTTGCGGCTACATCCTGCGCAGAACAAAAAACCGGACAAGCAAAAAGGAGTGAAAGAAGAATCAATCGGAAGTTTGTAATCAGCTTTACCTACTATGATGTTTACAGGTTGATCGACAGCCTGTCTGGATAAAGATTTAAGTTGAGGGCTGTCATCAGGATATATGGTAAGATCATTGATGTTTGTAGTATTAAACAAATTATAGTCCAGGTCTGCATTGAAGCTGTGGCCAGTTTTACGGTCAAAATCAAATTTGTAATATATGTTGCTGAAAACACCACTTCTTCGTGAGTCGGTTACATTTTCCGTATTGAATGTGGTGTAAAGTATGGACTCTGTTTGGTCAAATACATTTGTTTTATTAAAACTTTTGCCATCAGCCATCCTTGACCATGTGCGTAAGACGGTACCAACAGTCGTCTTGTCAGTGACGAAGTAGTCAGCACCGATTCTGATATTTCTGAATGAATAATCGGTTCGATCAATGTTATTACTTTTATACACATCCTGCCCGATGTATCTATTTATGATAAATACATCAAAATAATTACCCTGATTGTAAGAAGTGTTACCGAACAGATTAATTTTTCCGTTTCTGTAGGTCAAATTGACAGATGGATTAATGCGGTAGAAATTTTCCTTATCCGCTCCCACATCTGATTGATCATATCTTGAGCCACCTATGGTAAGCGCTGCAGTACCTTTAAAACCCAGATCGGCATTTCTTTTCAAAACGATATTTAAAATAGGTCCTCCCGCTGCATCAAATTGAGCACCAGGTTGGGTGATTAACTCTATTTTATCTATCTGATCTCCCGGCATATCTCTCAGAAAAGTATTCATATCAGTATATGGCGAAGGTTTTCCATCCACCCATACCTGAAGATTCTGACTTCCTCCCATGGTCACCTTATCCTGAATAATGACTACGCCAGGCACTTTTTGAAGAATTTCCATCGCTGTCCCTCCGGCGGCTACTGCACTGGATGCCACATTTACTACCAGACGATCAGCTTTTTGTTCCAAAAAAGGACGTTTTGCCAATATTACAGTTTCATCGAGCAAAATACCCTTGCTGAGAAAACTGATATCCACTGTGGCGGATTTATTTTCAGGCTTGAGTTCAAATACATCACTATACACATGATCATACCCAAGAAATGATGCAAGTATTCTGTATCTTCCTGAGGTGATGTTTTCTATTAAATACATTCCGTTTTCATCACTCAGACTACCCCTGATGAGCGTGGAATCTGCGGCGTCAATCAGGCCGGCGGAGGCATATTGTACAGGCAAACCAGTTTCATCTTTTATCGCCCCCTTTATTATGGCCTGAGCAGTTATATTTTCTGCTTGAAAGAGAATGATTAGGACAAATAATATAATTTTCATAAAAGTAATTTAGTTTATTATAAGACATATAGAGGTAATAACAAGTTGCATCATTCAATATTTTATCCTAAACATAGGTATAAGTCCAAAGATACATTAAGTTAATTTTTTCAATAATTTAATTCTGCCAAATAACAAATATCACCGTTGAATGATGAAGGTGCAACTATAAAATTTTAAAAAGATACATTTCTTCAAAGGTTGCAGGGTGGAGGACAACCGATTGTTCCAGCACTTTATTATTGGAATGTTAATGATAGCATGGATATGTTCTGGAATTTGATAGCACAAACTTTTACATTTTATCCTGAGTATATTAAAAATAATATTACCTTTGCGGCGCTATTTACAGATTTTCGTAATTTGTATTTTTGGTAACTTATTAAATATATAAAATGTCAACGTATTTAACGGAAGAAAAGAAAAATGAAATCTTTGCAGAGTATGGTGGTTCTGCCACAAATACCGGATCGATTGAAGGTCAGATTGCATTATTCACATTTAGAATTAAGTCCCTTTCAGAACATCTGAAAGATAATAAAAAGGACAATTCATGTAAAAGGAGTATGCTGACCCTGGTAGGTAAAAGAAAGCGATTGCTGAAATACCTCACAAGTCAGGATATTCAGAAATACAGATCCCTGATAGAAAAATTGGGTATCAGAAAGTAAAAACCACAGGAGCGATGATTGTTTTCATCGCTCCTTTTATTTACTTTATAATTTTATTATAACAAATTACATTTATC
>JACMLK010000379.1 GCA_014379665.1 Saprospiraceae bacterium
AAATTTTCACCCTTGATATGGCGGCTCTGGTAGCCGGGGCAAAGTATAAAGGTGAATTTGAAGAAAGGCTGAAAGCTGTTATAAATGAAGTGATCCACTCGAATGGAGAGATCATCCTGTTTATAGACGAAATTCACACCCTGATAGGTACTGGTGGTGGACAGGGTGCTATGGATGCAGCCAATATACTTAAACCAGCATTGGCCAGGGGAGAACTCCGAACCATTGGAGCTACAACTTTGGATGAATACCAAAAGTATTTCGAAAATGATAAAGCTTTAGTCCGAAGATTCCAGACCGTAATGATTGACGAACCATCCGTCGAAGATACCATTTCCATCCTTCGGGGTATACAGGAAAAATATGAAGTGTATCACAAAATAGGTATTCTGGATGAAGCACTGATCGCAGCAGCCGAATTGTCACACAGATATATTTCAGATAGAAAACTTCCTGATAAAGCTATTGACCTGATAGATGAAGCCGCAGCAAAGTTGAGATTAGAGTTGGATTCCGTACCGGAAGTTGTGGATGAACTGGACAGAAGATTACGCCAACTGGAGATCGAAAGAGAATTTATAAAAAAGGAAAAAGACGATAAAAAATTAAAGGTCATCTCTGAACAAATCGCAAATGCACAGGAGAAACTTGATTCGGTCAGGGCATCCTGGCAGTCTGAAAAAGAGATTGTCGATACAATCCAGAATATTAAAAAGCAAATTGAACAGTTAGAATATGAAGCTCAAAAAGCTGAACGTGAAAGTGATTTCGAAAAAGTAGCTAAGATACGTTACGGCGATTTGAAGGAAAAAGATGTTTTATTGAAAGTCGCCAATGAGAAACTGGATAAATTACCCGAAGACAGCCGGTTCACCAATGAAGTAGTCACCGCCAATGATATAGCCGATGTCATCAGCAAATGGACAGGCATACCTGTTTCAAAAATGCTTAAAAGTGAAAGAGAAAAACTTTTGACTCTGGAAACTGAAATTGGTCAACGCATCATTGGACAGAAAGAAGCAGTTGAAGCAGTCGCTGATGCAGTACGAAGAAGTAGGGCAGGACTTCAGGATGAGAAAAAACCCATAGGATCTTTTATTTTTCTAGGACCTACAGGAGTAGGTAAAACCGAACTTGCCAAAGCGCTTGCAGAAGTTCTTTTTGATGATGAATCTGCTATTACAAGAATTGACATGAGCGAATATCAGGAAAAACATGCTGTTTCACGGCTTGTAGGTGCCCCTCCCGGATACGTGGGATATGATGAAGGCGGACAATTGACCGAAGCAGTACGAAGGAGGCCTTACTCGATTATCCTACTGGACGAAATCGAAAAAGCACACCCCGATACTTATAATATCTTATTACAGGTACTTGATGATGGAAGATTGACAGACAACAAAGGTCGTGTAGCCAATTTTAAAAATACCATCATCATCATGACCTCCAATATGGGGTCAGATACCATTCTTGAAAATTTTGAAGATCTGGACGCCCTTGGTGAAAAACACAGGGCAGATATCATTGAAACCACTAAAATAGAAGTTTTTGAAGCCTTGAAAGAAAACCTTCGTCCTGAGTTTTTAAACCGCATTGATGAAAAAATTATGTTTCTTCCGCTCACAAAAACGGAAATTAAACAAATAGCCACCTTGATGATTAAAAAACTAACCAAAAATCTGTTAAAACAAGAGATCGGTATCCAGTTTGATGACTCCGCAATGACTTTACTGGCTGATCTGGGATATGAGCCACAATTTGGAGCACGTCCTATGGCCAGGGTCATCCAAAAAGAAATCATCAATGAGCTGGCAAAACTTGTGCTTGGCAGTACTTTTATTGCGGGTGATACGATATATGTGGGTACAGATGCAAAAGGGTTTACTTTTTCCTCTACACCAAAACCATCCGTAAGCAAACCATCAGTGGAAAAGGAAAAAGGGAATGATCTCAGCAAACTTAAAAAAGCAACCAAAGATTTGAATAAAGCAGTGGAAGATATAGAAGAGGAAGAAGATGTGTAAGGGAATATGCGTCTTCTATATTGCTTACCGGTTGCTTCCTGAAAATACAACCAATTAAAAAGGGGCAACTGATTATCAATCAATTACCCCTTGGTCTGTAGCGTGAGGCGGGCATGATCCGCCGACCTCGCGATTATGAATCGCGCGCTCTAACCAGCTGAGCTACCACGCCAATCCTTAGCGTCTTTTTTTAAACGGGTGCAAATATAAGATTATAAATAAATATACAGAAATTATTGAATACTCATTTTGGATTTTTAAACACAACGTCCTGAGTATCTATCATGTAAATTAATAATTTCCTTTTAATAATTATTTCACCAGGCAATTTAGTCTTTTAGTCAAAACCATAATTTAAACTTTTCAAAAATAATGCTGTCTATCTATGTATTGTTAAACATTTAAAAGCTAAAATGATGAATACCTGTTTTAAAAATGTAACCCTGTTTACTTTGGTTTTAATCTCTTTGATATCCTGCAGCAAAGAGGAAACCACAGAATCTGCACCAGCGGATGCATCCATAGCTAAATATCTGTTTGATGCCACCAAAGATGAGGTAGATCAGCAATTGAATCTTCAGGGTTCATTGAATGGCTTTACTGATAATCATGAAAGCGGACCACGTGGTGGGTGTGCTACCATAACAATTACGCCTCAAGGAATCAGCTTCCCAAAAACGGTCACTATCGTTTTTCCTCAAAATTGTACCACATTTGCAGGCGCATCTATTGAAGGAACAGTGGTGATTACCATCAGCGGAAAAATCCGGGAAATTGGGACAGTTGCTACTTTTTCATTGGCTGACTTTCATTACAAAAATTACAAGCTAACCGGAAATTATGCCATTACATTTCTTGGAAATTTTTCACATAGCACTTCAATTACGAATGGTGAAATTGTTACACCACTGAATGAAGTCATTACTTACGAGGCTACAAATACATCTACTCATACTGAAGGTACTTCTACTACTTTTAAAACAAATCCATTAACATTTCTTCAGGACGATGTGTATTCCGTCAGTTCTGTAAGTACCGGAATAAATTCCAAAGGAAATGCGTATACTCTTAATACTACTTCACCTTTAATTTATAAAGTAGCTTGTCAATGGTTGACTGCGGGTATCATAAGTATTACTGAGGATTCGAAGCCAAAAATTACGGCAACACTGGATTATGGACAAGGTACCTGTGATAATAAAGCCATTTTGAAAGTCAACAATATCAGCACCGAAATCCAATTACCTTAATATCAGTTGAACTATAATGGACGTGGTTTTTATGTTGAAAAGATAAAGCCATGTTATTGTACTGATTCATTATGAATTCAATTTAAACCGTATAGGAATCGTATATTTAACATTCACTGCCCGATCATTGTGATATCCCGGCTCCCAGTTATTAAGGCCTTTTATAACCATTTTTGCTGCTGAACCGCAACCTCCTCCAATGTCGCGTTTGATCTCCACCTCATTCATTTTCCCATTTTTGTCAATAATAAAAGAAATGATGACCGTGCCTTCAATGCCAGTTTCACGAGCAAGAGATGGATATTTGAGATGTTTATACACATATTCCAGAATGGATTTTTGAGTGCATTGTCTTCTTTCTTCTTCATTGATGTATTCCCGGCAAGTTACCAGCGCGGGCATTCTTTCCGCTGAAATAAATATCTTATTGACCTCTTTTTCTGTCAATACATTACTCTGATTGCTTTTTATGTCACCTGATTCATTATCACCATACTTTAGATCAGGAATTATCTCTGTTTTTTTACTTGACGTTACTGCTTCCGGAGGTGGTGAAGATATGGTAACAATTACAGCTGTTAGCGGATTGACAGGTTTTGATGGGTTTATGACCTTCACTTGTTTATCAACAAACTCTCTGTGTGTCCTTAATTCCGGAGTTTGGAATAATGGATTACTGTCTTCTTCTATCAGGTATAAATACTCCGGTCTTTGACCTGTATAATTCATGGCCAGATAAGCTAAAGATAACGACATTACTAATCCCAACTTTAAATAAATTGGTCTGTTTTTATCCCATATGGGAAGATCATTCCATGACATATCCTGAATATTTTAAATGGTTAAAAAAAGAAATTAAAAATATTCAAGTCGCGACTATGACATAATTAAATTATAAGTTCAATATCAATGCATATATAAAATTATGTCTAATATTAAGATGCAGGTATTATATTTTTGGTGTAAAAGCAATATAATAAAATGAACCACACTCTGATTATTTAATTCAAGATAGAGATCAGACAATTAATATTTCTAAACGATTCCATTTGCTTTCTGTTGTATTTTAAAACTACTCTATGGTTACTTTTTAACTCTTGAAATCAGCGCATATGGTAAGTATCGATGTGTCGTTGGATTAAGTAATCATTTTTATGGATAGAAAAATAAACGTACTTTTGTTTTACTAATTTTAAATTTACAAACTATGAGCGACGCTTGGAAGGTAGGGAAGGTCAATAAAAAAGGAATATTAAAAGATCAGGAATATTGCATTCTGGTCGGTGTGATCTCACAGGATCAAAATGAAACACAGGTGTTGGAGTATCTTGACGAACTGGATTTTCTGGCAACTACTGCCGGTGCAATTACCAAAAAAATATTCACTCAACGGATGCCGCATCCCAATGTTAAAACATTTGTCGGATCCGGCAAACTGGACGAGATAAAAGAATTCATCGAACGCAACGAAGATATTACATTGGCTGTGTTTGACGATGATCTGACCGGAAAACAAACCGGTTTTCTGGAAGAATACCTGAAAGTCAAAATCGTCGACAGAAGTACACTCATCCTTGATATTTTTGCCGACCGCGCGCAGACTGCTCAGGCAAAAACCCAGGTGGAACTGGCTCAAATGCAATACCTACTTCCAAGATTGAGAGGACTCTGGACACACCTTGAGCGCCAGCGTGGTGGGATAGGAATGAGAGGACCCGGTGAAATGGAGATCGAAACTGACAGAAGGATAGTAAGAGATAAAATTGCTTTTCTAAAAAAGAAGCTGGAGAAAATTGATCAGCAGGCTCAGACACAACGTAAAAACAGGGGTGAACTGATCAGAGTTTCTTTGGTTGGATATACAAATGTAGGCAAGTCTACGCTCATGAACGTACTCAGCAAATCGGATGTATTTGCTGAAAATAAACTCTTTGCCACTTTAGATACTACAGTCAGAAAAATAGTTTGGGATTCCATGCCATTTCTTTTGTCTGATACAGTTGGATTTATTCGAAAACTCCCGCATCATCTTATTGAGAGCTTTAAATCTACGCTGGATGAAGTCAGAGAAAGCGACATTCTGGTGCATGTAGTAGATATATCACATCCACAACACGAAGACCATATCCTTACCGTGCAAAATACACTCAATGATTTGGGGGCCGCAGATCGAACTACCATTATGGTATTTAATAAAGTGGATTTATACCGGAAGAAATACTTTGACGATTATCTGGACGAAGAAACTAAGGCAGATATTATGTCAGATATTAAACAAAAATTCAGTCATATGTATAATTTCCCCAATGTATTCATTTCTGCTACGGAAAAGGAAAACATTGAATTACTTCGCGAAACATTAAAATTAATGATATCCCGGGAGTACACAGTCAGATATCCATTTCAGGTAAAAACGTGGTAGTAATTAAAGTAGGTTCATAAATATAAATTCCGGTTATCTGTTTTGTTATGTTGGAAAAATATGCACAACTTTTGGTTCATTACTGCCTGGAGATAAAACAAGGTGAAAAGTTGTTTATTCAAACTACATCTTTGGCAGAACCCTTGCTTCGGGAGGTATACCGCATTGCGGTCAGAGCAGGAGCAAATGTGGAATATCAAATGTCCTTTAGAGAGCAAAACAGAATTTTTATACATGAATCGTCTGACGTTCAGCTTGATTTCGTTCCTGAATACAACAGAACCATTATGGAAACTTATGATGCATATCTGGTCATCAGAGCCCCGTTTAACGTAAGAGAAGATCAACATAACGATTCTGCAAAATCCGCAAAACGACAAAAGGCAATGAATGAAATAAATCAGATTTATTTCAATCGGATCGCAGACAAAAGTTTGAAAAGATGTCTTTGTCAATACCCAACTATGGCAGCAGCTCAGGAAGCGGCCATGAGTCTGGAAGAATATGAACATTTTGTATATAATGCATGCCATCTTTTTTCAAATGATCCACAAGCAGAGTGGCTTAAAGTACGCGCAAATCAACAATACATCGTAGACTTATTAAACAGCACAGACAAAATAAGATATAAAAACGAACAAACAGATATCAGTTTCAGCGTCAAAGAAAGGGTCTGGATCAATTCGGATGGCAAAAGTAATATGCCCAGTGGTGAAATCTTCACTGGTCCGATAGAAGATTCAGTCAATGGAGTTGTTTACTTTAATTATCCATCTGTATATATGGGTCATGTAGTAGAAGGTGTCACACTTGAGGTTGAAAATGGTCATGTTACAAAATGGCATGCAAAAACCGGTCAGGAATTTTTGAACCGGATATTTGAGATTGATGGTGCCAGACATTTTGGTGAAGTAGCTATTGGGACCAACTATAACATCCAAACAGCAACTAAGAATATCCTTTTTGATGAAAAAATCGGCGGCACCATTCACATGGCCATTGGCCAGTCTTATAAGCAAACTGGCGGAAGAAATGAGTCACCTATACATTGGGATCTTATCACGGACATGACGCAGAATGGTGTCATTTATGCAGACGGTAACATTATCTATAGGGATGGTGTCTTTATAATTTGAAT
>JACMLK010000380.1 GCA_014379665.1 Saprospiraceae bacterium
ATGCTGCTCATTTAATTTTAGTAAATCTTCATTAAATATTTCAAGCTCACAAGGCAAACCTCTTGCCTGTATACTCTCTCTCATATCTTCCAATGCACCTTTTAATCCTGATAATTTGATGGAATAGGGCACCATGTCATGTGCTATCCTTCTGACTTCAATACATGCTTCATCTATCAGTTCATTGGTTTTGGAATAAATATTCATATTTTCCAGTTGATGGATTTCTTTTTGAATACTTTGAAAATGAGCTTTAACAGTTGTAAGTAATCCACCTAAGCCATCGTGAAGGTCCTGAGCTATCCGCAATCTTTCTGTTTCCTGACCTTCGATGATTGAACTAAGGGAAAGCAATTTGTTTTTGTGTTCCAGTTCTTTAATTTTTTGATCCTGAATTTCATTTTCTTTTACCATCATTTGGTTTCTGAATTTTGTGTTCCTGTAATAAAAGATACCTAAGCTTATAAAAACCAACAGTAATACAAGACCGATACCTAAGGAAGTTCTTAATTTAATAGAAGCATTTTTAAGATCAAGATCCTGTTTTATTAATTGTTTTTCTTTTAATTCAGTCTGGTATTTGACTTCATAATCGGCAACCTGACTTTTAAATGCTTCGTTACTCATTGAGTCTTCAAAAGCAATATATTTTTCTATCCATGCATAAGCCAGAGTTGGTTGATTTTTCTTTTTGTAAGCCTCATACAAAGAGTATAGTGCATTCCTGAATGGTAAGCCACGATCTTTTAGCGTGGGATCACTAAGTATTTTTTTATACTGATCTATAGCTTTATCGATTTCGCCTTTTTCAACATAAATGCTTGCCAGTTCTATTCTGCGTCCATCTGCTGAATCGTTAGGTTTTTCAGAAGCTTCGGTTCTTTTTATACTTTCTTCCAGTAATTTTCTGGCTTCTTCTTTATCTGTAAATAACTCCATAATACCTAAGTGGTTGATATCCAATTCTTTGCCGCTACCTTTTTTAAAAATAATAAATTCATCCAGATATTTATTGAATTTATCTCTGCTACCTCTGGTATTAGTAGCCTCAAGAAGGGTATGAAGCACAAATCCTTTGTTCATCCGGTTGGTAGATCCCCTTAAATATTCGTATGATTTCAGAATGTATTCATCCGCCTTTTCAAAATTTTTCAAAGCAATATAAACCAAATAGCGGTTGTAGTTTGGCTTCCAGTAATTCTCCTTATCCATTTTGAGTTTTACTATGACCTTTTCACTTTCGCTTATATAATAAAAAGCACTATCCGCTTTAACCGGATTTGACATATAATATACATTGCTGAGCGAAGAATAATAGTTAAAAAGAATCTTGTGGGAAGGATCCAGTTGTCTGGCTTTTTTCACCCCATTCAGATAAAATATTTTAGCATCAAGCTGTGAACCTTTCCTAAAGAAATAATTACCTAGATTATAATAAGTATTTAATATTTTATCATTAATGTCAAGGGTATGCAGGAACTCCATAAACGGAAGGATACAATTAAAGTCGGGGCCACATTTTTCAGTCAGTTTATTAACGACAGCACTTGATTCTTCACTGGTTATGGCACGGGCAAAAGCAGAAAACAAGGTGTCATGCTGACAATTTGGTTTGGAGCCCAAGACAAATAAAATCCAAAAGATAAATGCCCGCTTTTTATACATGCATGGTGAATTTAATGTAAAAATAAATACAGATGCTACATCTTGTATCTACCTGGTTAAAAATGTATGAATTCATATATTTTTTGAGTGTATGCTTTTTCATAGATGTACATGGTAAAATAATATCAGACTTTTGCAAAATAATAAATCATTTGAAATGCTTGTGCAAACCTATTCCCCACAAAGCTATCATGTAGCAGACATCAACATGAATACACTGAATAATGGCATCAGGATCAATAATAGATTCGCAGTTAAAAGTCATTCAACTTCCAGTATATTTAATAAAGAGGATATACTATATATTTCGGCTGACAGCAACTATTCTACCATAATCCTGAAAAATGGCAGTAAAGTATTTACTTCAAAAACCTTGAAGTATTGGGAAATAAAATTTAAAGACATCCAATTACTTAGAGTTCACAAATCATATTTAGTTAATACATTATATATACAAAACATTCATCATGTAATATCAAAAATTGAATTGAACACGGGTATTTTTATTCCGGTTTCAAGATCATTGAAGAAAGTGGTGTTTGGTTTATTTTGCTTATAATCATGAAGTTCATTTTTTCATCATGACAAACCAGATATTATGACAAACTTAAAACTAATTATCACATTTTTTTTCGTGGCGGGATTCCTTAGTTTTACTTGCACGGGTCAGGTAAATACCTTTCTGAATACGGAAAATGATGAAGACTGGAACAATTCAGTCAATTGGAGTCTTGGCATCATACCAACTGCATTGCATGATGTCACGCTTACATCGGGTGAAGGACTTAAAATAAAGACAGGTGAAAGTGGTATTGCAAGAAAAATAACCCTAACAAATACGGATACATTCATAGTACAGGAATTGGCAAATCTTATTGTAGTAGATCAGGTAATTATACTAGGGACGGGATTTTTCAGCAATCGCGGAGAAACCACCTTTAATACAGGAAGCAGTGGATTCTATATTACACTTGGGGGCTCGCTTACAAATCAGGATACGATTATTATGAATCAGCCGGAAAGAGGTTTTGATTTTAGAGGGGGTACCATAAAAAATAATGGTTATATAAATATCATAAATCCATTGGAGGAAGGGATTCTCATGTATCAGGCGATGGATTATCCAAATCAAAGACATTTTTATAATAACGCCGACGGGCATATTCTGATTTCTGCCCCTAATGGATTTGGAGTGTATTTGGCAGATTCTCTGACCAATAATGGATTATTGGAAATTATAAATGTCATTCGTAACATACCAACTGCAGAAGCCAATTCCATGTTTGTACATGCGTTAGGAAGAGTATTTAATTATGGCCATTTAACATTGCAAAGCTCTGACGATCATGGATTGGTCAATGAAGGTATTTTTAAGAATTATCAAAGTGGATTTATGGAAGTGACCGGATTTGATAATGATGGTATAATAAATCATTTTTCTTTTGAAAATATGGGGGACATTGAAATTTTAGGTTCAGTGGTATATCCTCAAAATGCAGGCATAAGAATTCTTAATACATTTCAGATGAGAGGTGGAAGTAGTATCTATATCAGTGGTAGTTATGATTTACAATTCGGAATTTATAATGAATATCCTATAACTGTAGATACAAATGCATACATCAATATTATAAGAACCAAATCAGATGCGATCTATGACTTAGGAGGTATTAATAATCATGGTTTGATTGAAATAAGTCAATTATTGGACACCTTATCTTATGGTATTGCGTGTAATACAAATTTTACAAATAATGGGATCATTGACATGTCAGAAATGGGAGGCGGAATCTATACTGGTGCAGGCACATTTAATAATAATGGCACCATGACCTTTCATAATCTAATCTCCAAAGCCATCTTTGCCACATCAACGTTTAATAACAACGTGGATGGAATTATTACGGTAACCAATAGTGGAGGTAATCGGATATCATGGGGAATAGTTTATGTTGATGAAACAGTTTTCAATCATTATTTCACCAATGCGGGTAATATTACTATTGATAGTTGTCACATAGGTCTTTGGATCAGACAAGGCGGTTTTGTAAATAGTGGAAGCATCTTAATTAATCATTACAGACAAGCGATAAATTTTGGAGGTTTTAGTGGAATACCAAATTTGTACAATGAAGGAAATCTTATCATCAGAAACCATGAAGAACCACTATCCTATACTATTGATCTGGAGGAGGGAGATTCTGGATATTATAATTTAATCAACTATGCTGCAGGCATAATTGATATCAAAGATGCTTATCGTGGATTTCATATTCAGAGTGGGTTACTTAATCAGGGTATGATTAAGATGGAAAACATCACAGAAACCTGTTTCTTTTTAGAAAATTATGATGAGTACCATGATATGAGGAACGATTATGGCGCTACGATAGATATCATTAATACCGGCAGGGCTGTTCAACTTGGCTACTTTCCTAATTCAGTCAATCAAATCTATTTCGTAAATTATGGCTTGTTCAAATTTCAGCTGATGACTGATACTGTTATTGGTGGAGTCAATAGTATGGGAACGTTTGAAAACTATGGGACTATGATGGGTGATGGAATTATTGACTGTGATTTTGCTAAAATAAATTCATTTTACCGGCCGGGACAAAACATTGGTGTAATGAACTTTGCCAATTTTGAAACTAACCTGCATCCAACATATTTTATTCAGTTAAAAGGGGATGCAGGTTTCGGAGTTGCAAATGGTCATGATGGAATTATTATTAATGGGATTGTAAATATTGAAGGCACTCTTAATGTGGCTACATTGCCTGGCTTCGATCCGCAAGAAGATGATACTTATGTCGTACTTGTAGCTACTGATACACTCATAGGGACCTTTGATTCACATAGCCTGCCGTATCTTGGCAACGGGCTTATATTTGAAGTGATTTACGATTCAACTTCAGTTATACTGAAAATTATTTCACTACCCAGAATATGGACCGGCAACTGTGATAGCATCTGGAGTAATCCCTGTAACTGGAGTGGAGGCATAGTCCCTGATTCTACTCATACTGTAATCATCAGTGCGGATGTATTATTTTTTCCTTCTCTGGATTCAGGTTCTTTCTCAATCGGTAGTGGTGGCGGTAGCCAACAATGCAGAAGGTTAATACTTTATCAGGGTTCAATAATCAGGATACG
>JACMLK010000381.1 GCA_014379665.1 Saprospiraceae bacterium
ACATTGGCCAGATGACTGATTAATGTCAGATTATTTATAAATTCTTCAGCATCCGATTTTGACCCTTTGATATTGAATGACAACACACCACCATATCCGTTTCTCAGATATTTTTTGGCCAGTTTATGATAAGCACTGCTTTCAAGACCAGGATATTGAACGCTCTCAACTTGTGGGTGTATTGAAAGCCAGTGGGCAAGTTCAAAGGCATTTTCTACTGTTCTTTGTACCCTTAGTGATAAAGTCTCCAGACCCTGTATCAACTGGAATGCGTTAAAAGGACTCAATGATGCGCCGAAATCCCTCAATCCTTCTACTCTTGCACGGATGGCGAAAGCAATGTTTGGCAATCCAAGCGGATTATTCACACCAAATATATCTGAAAAAATCAAGCCGTGATATCCTTCTGATGGTTGGGAGAATTGCGGATATTTTCCATTGCCCCAGTTATAGTTTCCTCCGTCTACTATGACACCACCTATCGTTGTACCGTGACCACCTATCCATTTGGTGGCAGAAGCGACCACAATATGGGCACCGTGTTCCAATGGCTTAAACAAATAACCTGCTGCTCCGAAAGTGTTATCTACGATCAGTGGCAGATCATATTTATCGGCCAATGCAGCGATCGCTTCAAAGTCAGGAATATTAAATTTTGGATTTCCAATGGTCTCCAGATAAATGGCTTTGGTTTTATCGTCTATCAATGCTTCGAATGTGGATACATCGTCGCCAACCGCAAATCTCACTTCAATACCGAGTCGTTTAAAAGCCACCTTAAATTGATTATACGTGCCACCATACAGAAAAGATGTACTGATAAAATTTTCACCTGACTGCAAAATATTATTTAAAGCCAAAAATTGAGCCGCCTGTCCTGAAGCGGTGGCAAGGGCTGCTACGCCTCCTTCAAGAGCAGCGATTCTTTGCTCAAATACATCCGTAGTCGGGTTCATAATTCGGGTGTAAATATTACCGAATTCCCTGAGGGCAAATAGATTGGCGCCATGTGCTGCATTTTTAAAAACATAGGACGAAGTCTGATAAATAGGTACGGCCCGGGAACCGGTGGTTGGGTCAGGGTTTTGGCCTGCATGAAGCTGCAGCGTTTCGAATTTGTATTTTTTGTTACTTGACATGATAATAGGATTTATAAATTTGAAAATATAGATTGACAAATGATAGATAGGAATAGCAACACCCTGCGAAAGGGTTTCACAACATTCCTGATAGATTATGGCTTAATGATTTGAAATGAACTATTCAGTCATGCAGTGGCTTAGTTGCGACAACAACAACAGCTACACCACGTGAATAGTAATGAAGATTTGAAATAGCGGACCAAACCTTTCGATGAAAGGTCAGCGACATTAAATTTGGAAGATAAAGAATTCATTTTAAAAAGTTAAGTATTTATATGTCCCAATATCGGGAAGGAATTGGCACCTTGCTTTCGTAGGTTGCCTGAGGGTCACAGAGCCTTGTCTCTCACCTCATCGGTATAAATAATTCAGAACAAAAAAGTGTGATGTTCCTTAACTATTTCGTGGACAAAGATAAGGGTAGATATTTCTTTTTGTCAAGTGATATTTCAAAATAATTCAAAATATATTATACATTATATTTAATACAATATATTATAAACTAGCTATAAACTGTTTAATTACAATAAAATGGACCAATCTTAAATATTAATTTTATAAAATAAGATAATACCTGTTATAAAATTACATTAAGTTTCAAAAAAAGCACGTTTATTTTCAGCAGCCATAGCTATAGTTTTTCTGATTCTTTCCAATTTGGTTTCCATCTTTTTGGCAGTAGAAATCCATTGTAAAATTCCCTTTTTAGCAGATCCCGGAAATTTCTCCCAATGTTGAAAAGCTATTGGATTTTTCTCCAACTCTATTATCAGTTCTTTTGGTAATACAAGATTTTCTACGTCATCAAGAGCAGTCCATGTCCCCGTTTTAATGGCATGTTCCACCATAACCAAGCCCGGAGCAGACATTAGATTTTCCTTTATAAGTCTTTCCACCTTGTTTTTATTGATTTTGCTCCAATTGCTTTTAGGTTTGCGTTTAGTAAAATACTGGTACCAGCTTTTTTCGTCGCGTTTATTCACTTTACTGTCCACCCAACCAAAACACAATGCTTCATCCACCGCTTCATCATAAGTTATACTTGGTATACCGGATTCTTTTTTATAAATGATCAGGAATACCGGTTTTTCTTTATCCCAGTTTTCAGATAACCATTTTCTCCATTCAGCTCTTCCTGAAGCATAAAATGTGTTGATGTCTTTGTGCAATTCCAAATGTATTCTCTTTATTTAGCTTCAAAAGTAAAATATTTATAATTATTTCCAACAGGGTTAAATAAGTCTTGTGTGTATAAATCTTGTAGGTTTATATTCCTATACAAGAATTTGTTGCTGCATTTTTTATATCGTGGCTAAAATGAAACCGTGGTGACACCAATACAAAACTGTTTGAACCGGCAGAATGTCCTGATTTTATATGCCGGGAAACCGGTG
>JACMLK010000382.1 GCA_014379665.1 Saprospiraceae bacterium
CCATCCATGGAGACCGGCAGGAAATGTTTCGGTACATAGGGTACGTTTTCAGGAGAATAAACTGCTGGTTTGTTGTTTTTATCTGCATATATTCTGAAAATGGAAAAGTCACCGGTATGCCTTGGCCAGACCCAATTGTCAGTATCAGATCCAAATTTACCAATGGATTCCGGTGGAGCGCCCACTAATCTGACATCTCTGTATATCGTGGTAACAAATGCAAAATACTGGTTGCCATCAAAAAAAGGTTTAATTTTCAATTCCTGATAACTCTGAAGTTGGTATGTTTTCTTTACCTCATTCAGGTTTTTATCAATAGCCGATTGTTTTTCGGTGGCATTCATATCGTTCGTTATACCTGATAAAACTTTGGCGGTTACATCATCAATTCTGTCAATAAAAGTAGCTGTGAGTCCGGCATTTGGTAATTCTTCTTTATAGTTTTTAGCCCAAAATCCATTTTTAATCAGATTATTTTCAACTGATGAATGAGATTGAATGGCGTCGAAACCGCAGTGGTGATTGGTAAGTAAAAGCCCTTTGGGAGAAATAATTTCAGAGGTACAAAATCCACCAAAATGTACAATAGCGTCCTTGAGCGAGCCATTATTGACACTATAAATATCATCTGCCGTAATTTTCATTCCCATGCTTTTCATTTCCTTTTCATTCAGCAGTTTGAGAAGTTGTGGCAACCACATGCCTTCGCCTGCATACGCAGCGTTAAAGAAAAACAAGATTATTAACGTGATTAAATTAGGCATTGCTTTAAAATTCATCATAGAATATTGATAATTTATGTAAGATGTTTAATAATTTTATTGGACAAAATTATAAAAAAATACCTGAACTTCGATATAATTCATTTTTAATGCACTGGCTTATGATCGATGTAAAATGGATGTATAATCCACACATTCCTAAAAAGAGTTGAA
This sequence comes from Saprospiraceae bacterium, assembly GCA_014379665.1. Lineage (GTDB taxonomy): Bacteria > Bacteroidota > Bacteroidia > Chitinophagales > Saprospiraceae > OLB9. The sequence continues at coordinate 936 of JACMLK010000382.1, forward strand.
TAGTTGCTGATTTTAAAACGACCAACTATTACATTTGGAGTGTAAATATTCGTAATTTTGTGCTTTCTAAATCTAGCCGAAATCACATTGAATGGCAAAAATAGAACTATTAATGCCCAAAATGGGTGAAAGTATCATTGAAGCTACTATCCTGAAGTGGGTAAAGAAAGTCGGTGATAAAGTGGCGTTGGATGAAACCATTCTTGAAATTGCCACCGATAAAGTGGATTCAGAGATTCCGTCCCCGGTGGGAGGCACTGTGGCAGAGATATTTTTTCCTGAAGAATCTGTGGTTGCGGTAGGAAAAGTAATCGCCATCATAGCTACTGAAGGTTCAGAACCACCCGTAGCTTCACCGGCGGTTAAGGAACCGGACATTCAACAAACAGCAAGTGACATTGAAAGTAATATAGCAAAAATACAATCTGACGTTTTGATTCCTGCTTTGGAGACAGTTAGCCAATCAGGTTCCGATGACAGGTTTTATTCTCCTTTAGTAAAAAGTATAGCTAAGAAAGAAAATATCTCACATTCCGAACTCGGTTCAATCAACGGAAGCGGAGCAAATGGAAGAGTAACCAAAAGTGACATCCTTAATTTTGTAACCAACCGAGGCAACATCTCTTCTACAACTCCGGCGAAAGAAATAAACCAGCCTGTTTACTCAAATCAAAATTCAACTTCTTCACCACCAAAAGCATTTACATCGATCTCAGGAAATACCGAGATCATTGAAATGGACAGAATGCGAAGACTCATTGCCGACCATATGGTGATGTCAAAACAAACATCACCTCACGTCACTTCATTTGTCGAAGCGGATGTCACCAATTTATTCCAGTGGAGAGAAAAAAATAAAAACAGATTTAAGGAAAAATATGGTGAAAATATCACCTTTACCCCACTATTCATAGATGCTGTTGTCAGAGCTATCAAAGACTACCCCATGGTCAATATTTCATTGGATGGAAGTAAAATAATTGTAAAAAAGGATATTAATATTGGTATGGCGGCAGCTTTGCCTACCGGCAACCTTATCGTACCAGTAATTAAAAATGCAGACTATCTGAATCTGGCAGGACTCACCAAAACAGTAAATGATTTTGCACGAAGAGCCAGAGAAAACAAACTGAAACCGGACGAAATCAAAGACGGAACTTTTACCATTACCAATGTAGGTACTTTTGGCAATCTGATGGGCACTCCTATTATCAATCAACCTCAGGTTGCTATCCTGGCTACCGGCGCCATTTGTAAAAAACCAGCTGTGCTTGAGACAGAATATGGTGACGTGATAGCCATCAGACAATTGATGTTTCTGTCATTATCCTACGACCACAGAATAGTTGATGGTTCATTAGGTGGTTCTTTTCTGCGAAGAATTGCCGACTATCTTGAAAAATTTGATCCAAATACGACCATTTAATATGAAATATCCACACATATTAGTAGTCTTATTATTGTCCATAGTATTTTCTATTGACATATCCGCACAGAAAGCAGTTAAAAAGCAGGGTGACCTGTACTTTGAAGCCGGAAAATACAGGGAAGCGCTGGAAGCATATCAGAAATATAATAAAACCAATAGCGAAGCCGAACTCCTGATCAAACGAGGTATCTGTTATCTATATACCAATCAGCCGGATGCCTGTATCAGCGATATGGCAACAGCACATCAGCTCAAGTCAAAGGATTTCAGTTTATTCAAGTATTCCGGAATGGCTTATTTTATAAAACAGGATTATATTGAGGCGGCAAAATTTTATAAGACATACCTCAGCCATTTGAAAGTGGATACGCCTGAATGGAAAAATATAGTCAATGAAATAAAAAGATGCGGATATGCAAAAAACCAAAAGTATGCGCCTCAGCTTGCTTTTGTAGAAAATCTGGGCCAAAATGTAAATACAATATATGATGATTTTGCTCCTATTCAGAGTCCGACGCTTCAGGGAAGGTATTATTTTTCATCATCCAGGGATGGCACTACCGGAGGCATGAGAAACGAAAGTGGATTGACAGATGAGGTATCAGGTATATTCTCGTCGGATATGTTTCTGGTAGATCTGAAAGATGGAAACTGGTCTTCTGTTCTCCCGTTTGAACAACTACTTAATACACCCAAAAATGATATATTGCAGGACTTCAGCCCCGATGGGTCCATCATATATTTTGTAAAATCTCCTGATTTAAAAACCGGAACGCTCTATACTGATACTTTTAACCTGGACCGGGATCCTTCTAAACTGCCTGTAGCAGCTGATATCCCATTCAAAGCCGAAGCAGGAGATAAAGATCTTTTTATCTTTAACGACAGCCTTATATTGTTTGCATCGTTAAGACCGGAAGGCTTCGGTGGTTATGATTTATATTATGCCAATAAGCAAAACAATCTATGGCAAAATCCCATAAATCTTGGTAAGGACATAAACTCGTCCGCCAATGATACAGGACCTTTCCTTGTCAAAAATGGATTGAAACTTTACTTTTCATCTGACCGTATGGAAACACTTGGCGGGTATGATATTTTTATGGCTGACCTCTCATCCCATATGGTTAACCCGGTCATTACTAATCTGGGTCTTCCTATCAATTCGACCAAAGACGATTTAGATTTTGAATTATCAGCAGACGGAATGAACGCTTTATTTTCTTCTGACCGGATCGAATCTATAGGCGGTCTTGACCTTTATGTAGCCTATTTCAAAGCCCAGGTGTTGGATCAGCTCGCATTTGTGGATATACCTGCTTTTGTTACCTCTTTTAATAACGAAGAAGAAAATCCTGAGACATCACCCGTAAAAGCCATTATTTCTTCCCTGCCACCAAGAGATTTTGTGAGCAAGCCACTTTATTTTAAAGAAAATGAAGACATATTAAATCCCTCCAATCTGAATCTTGTCAATAAACTTTTAGAATTATTGGTCATCTATCCTGATCTGAATGTCTTGCTTGTCAGTCATTTTATCTCGGAAGGAAGACCTGATTTTGACTTGTATTTCTCGATAAAAAGAGCTGAAAAAGTAGCTGAAAGACTCATAGCCGGTGGCATAAGCCCGCATAGAATTTTAATGCAGGGTGGCGGAGCAAATTTCCCTTTGGCCAAGCCCCTGATCAATAGTATACCTTCCACTTTGGCAGACAAAACAAATCGCAGAATTGATGTAATAGTCCTGGCTTCTCCGGAATTAAATCTAAAAGTGACACAGGATGAACCTGCGGTGGCGCAACAATTCAGAGATACCCTGTGGGACAAATTTAATCAGCTCAATAAAGGAGTAACTTTCAGAGTCAGGTTTTCAAAGGTATCACAGATGCTGAAAAGCGATGTCTTCGGTTTGAGAAATGATGCCATCGTGGAGAAAAAAGCCAGTGATGATCAGTACACATACACCATGGGTAATTATTCAGTTTATAATGAAGCCAGATTGTTGAAGGGAGCGTTGATAAGATACGGCATGCCGGATGCTGTCATAATACCCTATTATAAAGGTATCATGCTTGAACCTGCCAAAATAAAATCATTATCCGCAGCATTTCCTGAATTGGAAACCTACCTTAAATTTGAATAATTGTCTTATTCATTGAGCATATCAAATATCCTGTCGAGTTCATCAAATGATTTTACACCTGTTCTCTCTTCTTCTCCACCCCTTAAGATAAGTCCGAAGGATGGCAGTACCTTACACATTTCATCCAAGTCATCAATTTTTAAATTAATATCGAGATAAGATGGTTTCAATGAAAGATATTTAATCAGGTTATTAATTTCCGGGTTACTCATCGTTGAAAACTTTTTATCTGACTTAATGACAGGATAATCATATTTAAACATGTCTTCCTCTGTCAGATTCTCAAAAATAAAATCTTTGAAAGATGGCACACCAAATGAATTTTCGTAAGTGGCAAACACGCCTAAATGCACTGCATGGCAAAGATTCATCTCAAGCATACTTCTTATGTCATCTTCTTCCTGCCAGCCATCAAACTCAAGGACAAATTGGGGCCCGGATACCCAATCTGTGATTTCTTTGATCTTCGCAGGCGCACAGAATCTTTCAGCCCCGGGATTGGCACAAAATCCCAGATAATCCGCACCCATGGCAGCAAAATATCTGGCATCTGTCAGATTATTAACATGACTTATTTTGACCTTGGATTTGAGCATTTTAGAGTATTTTTAAATTTTCATGTTTGAGCGAAAGCGCACAAATTTAATTTTAGACAAGATGATTGAGCGGTGCTGATTTATGTCAGCATTCGAGTGATAGAAATCACTCGAAAGAGAATGAACCAAGCAAAACTTTGCTTGGCATCCTGTATTTAAAGCAGGAGGCTACGGCGAAAAATATAACACAGTATAAAACAAAATTTGCAGCTTGTAGACAAATGATGAAATTTTAAACATACTCTTAACTATTTTTGCACAAAAGTAACAAGTCTGATGACCACAGAAAAACGAACATCAGTTAAAGATGTCAAAAATGATCATTATTTTCAGAAAGTGTTTGATGTCACGTGTATGATTCCTCCCGGCAGAGTAAGTACCTATGGAGCCATAGCTGATTTTCTTGCGCTCGGATCGGCCAGGATGGTAGGATGGGCCCTCAACAATTGCCACTCGGCAGATTCTCAGATTCCGGCACATCGGGTAGTCAATAGAAAAGGAGAGTTGTCGGGCAGGCGTCATTTCTCCACCCCCACTATTATGGAAGAAAAACTGAAGAATGAAGGAGTAGAAATTCAGGACAATGTAGTCGTCCATATGCAGGAACTCTTCTGGCATCCCCGCGAAATGAAAGAATATTAATTAGTATTTGGTCCCACACATACCGGTGGGATGCCTTGGAGTCATCCGACCGGGAACACCATTTTAATACGCGGTCCAACAAATCCGCAAAAAAGACACTGGAATTCATTGTGTTTTATTTTGAAAGTGAAAAATATTTCCGGTTTACACAATATTCAAATTCAAAATCGCTTTTATAGAGCAGTAAACAATTTTATCGTATGAACAGGAGTATAGTTTTATTTTTGATGATGTGCTTCAGCCAAATGCTAATGGCTCAATCTCCCATAGGTATATGGAAAAATCTGGATGATGAAGACGGAAAAGAAAAATCACACATCGAGATATATGAAAAAAACGGAAAATTGTGGGGCAAAGTCATCAAACTTCTTCCGGCTGCAACCGTCACGACATGTAATGCCTGTACAGGTGCCAATAAAGGAAAAAGTCTGGTTGGAATGGATATACTATGGGATATGAAAGCCAATGGAAATGTTTGGGAGGACGGACAGATACTGGATCCCAAAAATGGGAAAGTATATCACTGCAAAATGGAACCGGATGGACAGGACAAACTGAAGGTAAGGGGTTATATAGGCATATCCCTGTTTGGAAGGACACAGACCTGGTACAGGGTAAAATAATTCTCCATTTTATACAATAATTACCCCATTTTCACTGTTAAAACAATAGATTATCAAATTTTATATCACTCTAAAGCCATTGTATGACACATTATTACACTGAAAACCACCTTATCCGTTTCATCTACAAAGAATGCGACCTTTTCGAAAAACTCGAGATGGAGTTTGCTATGGAAGATGACAGCACCCTGATGCAGACTTATGATGACATGTTAACTTCATTTCACATGCTGCCTAAAGTTTTATTCAGCCCTAAGAAGTCGGCTATTGATGCCATTCTGGAGTATAGTAAAACAGCGATGGCCTGACAAAGTCTTTCTTCTTACATCAGCGTTAACGGAATGTTTGAATTGCTTTTCTTACTGATCCGGCACTAAGTAATAGATCCTTTGCTGCCGTATAGTCTAATCCCGTTTTTTCGACAACCATTCTGACACCCCTGTCCACCAGTTTGTCATTGCTGAGCTTCATATCCACCATTCTGTTGTCCTGTACCCGCCCGAGTCTGATCATCACCGCTGTACTGATCATATTGAGTACCAGTTTTTGAGCTGTTCCTGATTTCATTCGGGTACTGCCTGTGACATACTCCGGACCAACTACCACTTCTATAGGATACTTTGCCACTGCCGATACCGAAGACCCAGGATTACAACAGATACAGCCTGTGATAATGCCATGGTCATTTGCCGCCTTCAATCCATGTATCACATAAGGTGTCGTACCAGAGGCCGCTATGCCCAACAACACATCTCCCTGATCAATATCATAAGCTTTAAGGTCTTTCCACGCCTGTTTTGTATCATCTTCCGCTCCTTCTACAGGACTTCGCAACGCCTGGTCACCACCTGCTATCAGACCGATTACCCAATCCTGGGGCACTCCAAAAGTGGGAGGACATTCGGACGCATCCAGTACTCCAAGCCTGCCACTCGTACCTGCACCAATATAAAATAATCGCCCTCCCTTTTTCATTTTATCTGTAATCACATCGATGAGCGGCGCAATCTGATCAATAGCGCCCTTTACCGCTGCGGCTACTTTTTGATCTTCGGTGTTCATATCATAAAGCAGCTCCACCGTGGATTTCTGTTCCAGATGTCTGTACAGTGATGGCTCTTCCGTGACTTTTTTCATTTTTTAATCAGTTGGAAGATTTTTTAGAAATCATCCAAAGTCCGGCAAAAGTAAGGATTCCATTCAATATTAATATTTCGATACCAATTTTGTATCCTGAAAAAATGGATTCTGACATTTGGATGAGTGACGAAGATGTGCGCTCACCCAATGCCAGTTTTTTGGTGTACCACTCCGCATTGTTTATAAAATCAATACTGAATATCAATATCGGAGATAAAAGACATACAAGGAGTGATCGTTTGTCCTGCAATACCCTTTTTGTAAATATCCCGAAAGCAAACAGACCTAAAAGTGGTCCATAAGTATAACCTGCCAATTTTAAGATCACATCAATGATAGACTTATCATCAATCCATTTGAACCCCAGAACACAAATAAAAAACAAAAGGGCAAAACTCAAATGTACAGTAAGTCTTGTTTTTCTTTTTTCTTTATCTGTGGATAGGGAGTCCTTTTGCATCCCTAAGATGTCCACACAGAAAGAAGACGTCATAGCCGTCAGTGCCCCGTCTGCACTCGGAAAAAGTGCGGATATCAATCCGATGATAAAGATAATACCAATACCGGCAGACAAATAATTACCCAAAGCAATCGCCGGAAATATATCGTCTCCTTTGAACTCAACACCAATTTGTGCAGCATATAGATATAATAAACCTCCCAACATCAAAAACAAGAGATTTACAACGAGCAGGACAGAGGCTAAGGTGATGACATTCTTTTGTGACCCTGCCAGCGTTTTAACACTGATATTTTTCTGCATCATTTCCTGATCAAGACCTGTCATTGCAATAGAAATAAATGCGCCACCAAGAATTTGTTTCAGAAAGAATCCGGAAGAATTGATATCAGTATTAAATATCTTTGTGTACCCCGAGGCAGATAGGGCATTAAAGGTATCTCCTATGCCAAAATCAAGCTTATTCATGATGGCAATGATACAAACCACCAGTCCTCCCAGCATAAAGGTAGTTTGCAAGGTATCTGTATACACAATGGTCTTTACACCACCTTCAAAAGTATACAGCAGGATAAGCAACAACATGACAAAAGCAGTAGCTATAAATGGAATACCCATTGCGTCCAGTATAAATATCTGAAGTATATTAATCACTAAAAACATTCTGGCCGTAGCACCAAGTGTTCTGGAAACAATAAAAAACAATGCCCCCGTTCTGTATGACACCGGTCCAAACCGCTCTTCCAGAAATCGGTATATCGTAGTGACATTCATCCTGTAATAGAGCGGGAGTAATATATATGCTATGGCAAAATATCCGATAAAATACCCGATCACTACCTGATAATATCCAAACGCCCCGGCACCCACTGTTCCCGGCACACTGACAAAGGTGACTCCGCTCAATGAGGTGCCCACCATACCAAATGCAACCAACATCCAGTTGCTGTTGCGGTTGCCTATAAAAAAAGAATCGTTGTTGGAGTTTTTAGAGGTGTACCACGCTACCACCAGGAGAAGTAAAAAGTAACCAAAGACAAAGGCAAAGAGGATGGTTGGCGACATGATGGATGATTCAATGTTTTATTCAATGCTAAAGGTATCGGAATATTTTGAATGACCTAAAATATTTTGTAAAAATATAATGACATCGAACCCACTCAGCAGATAGGTCTGAGCGTTTGATTTTGTAAAAAAAGGTAATATTCCGGAACCACTTTGAATAAGTCAGATGAATGACTTTGTAGAATAAATCCAATGGTGTATATTTGTAGATACTTACGAACATTTTTGGTGTAAGCACAATTGTTATGTGATATACGAAAGAGCCATTCAATTATATATTAAGCAAACTATGAAAAAAATATTTCCTCTGTTTTTAATGCTGTTTATTTTTCAGCAATTCTGCATTTCACAGGACCCGCATCTCGTTGACTCTTTAGAAACCCAGCTCAAAAACCATAACACCACTAAGACAAAGTTGCAAATTCAATCTCCATCGCTCTACGATACCACAGCAGTAAATATTTTAGCTAAACTATCCCAATCCTATTGGGGCAATGATGCCGGCAAAGCAATGGATTACGCTGAACAAACGCTTGCATTATCAGAGCAAATTGGATATAAGAAAGGAAAGGGCAGTGCATATAACAGTATGGGGGTTATAAATCATATAAAAGGAGACTATATACAAGCGTTTGATTTCTTTAAAAAAACTTTACTGATAAACCAGGAGATTGGTAACAAAAAAGGCATAGCAAATTCTTACATGAACATTGGTAATACCTATATGTACTTGGGCAATTATCCCGAAGCATTAAAAAACTTTATAACTGCTTTAAAAATAAAAGAGGAAATCGGGGATAAACAAGGCATTGCAGGCTCCTATGTAAATATTGGGATTATTTATAAGCACCAGGCAAATTATCCTGAAGCATTGAAAAACTTTTTCGGTTCTTTAAAAATATTTCAGGAAATCGGAGATCAGAAAGGCATTTCTGGTGGTTACAACAACATCGGAGTTATTTACTATGATCAGGGCAATTATCCTGAAGCGCTCAAAAATTATTTCGCATCCTTAAAAATCTATGAGGCAATCGGTGATAAACATGGAAGTGCTGTTACATATAACAATATCGGAGGTGTTTATTATAAACAAGGCAATTATCCCGAAGCCCTGAAGTATCAATTTAGCGCTTTAAAATTAGCAGAAGAAATAGGGGCGAATCGGGATATTGCTTCGGCAAATAACGACATAGGCAACGTGTATATTAAACAAAAAAAATACAATGATGCTGCGCAACATCTTACTAAATCGTTAGTTCTTTCCAGAGAAATTAGCAATTTGGAGGGGATTAAATCGGGTTATAAAAGCTTAACTGCTTTGGATAGTACTCAGCAGAATTTTAAGCAGGCATTGGAACATTACAAACTATACATTACCTATCGTGATAGTTTGGTAAACGAAGAAAACACGGTAAAAATTACGCAGCAGCAAATGCAATATGCGTTCGACATCAAAGAAACAGAACTCAAATTTCAACATCAACTCACCGATGAGCAATTAGCCAAACAACAATTCATCAACAAACAGCGGCTCCAGCTTTATCTTCTCGGATTGATCGCCTTCCTTGGCATCATAGGACTGCTGATCACCAGGCTCTGGTATGCTCGAAAGAAACAACAATTGCTCCAGCGACAAAAAGAATTTGAACAACATGAATCAGAGCGGCTCCTGGAGCTGGACAAGCTCAAAACAAGCCTTTACACGAATATCACGCATGAATTCCGCACGCCCCTCACGCTGATTTTAGGTCCTGTCCGGAAAATGCTGGTTAAACCTGAAAAAGTTTCTACAGGTGAATTAGTTAATAACCTCAAGCTGGTCCAAGACAACGGGCAACGACTGCTGAGCCTTGTAACCCAAATCCTCGATTTGCAAAAACTGGAAGCACGCCAACTTCAACCTCAATATATGCAGGGGGATATTATGGCTCTCTTGCATTATCTGGTGGACAGTTTCAATTCCCTGGTGGAGAGTAAAAATATCACCCTTGACATTGAATGTGCGCCTGATTCGCTGATGATGGATTTTGACCGTGATATGTTTCAGAAAATATTTTCCAACCTGCTGGCCAATGCCATTAAGTTCACACCAGATGGAGGCGCGATCCATGTTATCGCAGTAGCGTCAGATGGCTGGTTGGAGCTCGCAGTCTCAGATAGCGGTATCGGAATACCTAAAGAAAAACTCGATACTATTTTTAGC
>JACMLK010000048.1 GCA_014379665.1 Saprospiraceae bacterium
GTACTGGAGAAAATCGGTCACTTTCTCGATGATGAAGTGCAACGGCTTTTCTCCTGGTTTAAACCTGAAGGATTTACCAATCAGGAGATTAACGGACTGATAGCTGATCACCTGGACGTTCAACGACTCTTACAACGTGCAAGCAGAAAATTCGACGGAGGATATGTCATGGCTGGTCTGATAGGTCATGGTGATGCTTTTGTTTTGAGAGACCCGGCAGGTATCAGACCTGCTTTTTACTATCATGATGATGAAATAGTGGTAATGGCTTCCGAGCGTCCCGCGATACAGACAAGTCTGAACATACGATACGATCAGGTAAAAGAACTTAAAAGAGGCCATGCACTTATTATCAAAAAAAACGGGAAAGTAACTGAAGAACTTTGTAAGGATCAGTTAGAATCTACACCCTGTAGCTTTGAACGTATTTATTTTAGTAGAGGTACAGATCGGGATATATATCTGGAACGTAAAAAATTGGGAGAATTGCTTGTGAATAAGGTCATGAATGCCATTAATTATGATATTGAAAATACTATTTTCTCATTTATACCCAATACCGCGGAAGTTGCTTTTTATGGTATGATCAAAGGTCTCGAAAAAACCCTGAATGATATGAAACAGGATCAGATCAGAACGTTATCCACAAAAAATGAGCTGACTGATGAAAAACTAAGTGCTATCCTTGCGCAAAGTATTAGGGTAGAAAAATTAGCGGTAAAAGATGAAAAACTGCGCACTTTTATTGCGGATGATTCTTCCAGAGGAGAGATGATTTCCCACGTATATGATGTGACGTATGGTATCGTAAAAAATGAAACGGATACATTGGTGCTCATAGATGATTCCATCGTGAGAGGGGCAACGCTAAGGGACAGCATTATTTATATTTTATCAACGCTTCGTCCCAAAAAGATCATTATTGTCTCTTCGGCTCCACAAATCAGATATCCTGATTGTTATGGAATCGATATGAGTAAGATGAAAGAATTTGTAGCTTTCAGGGCTCTTGTGGAACTTTTGACACGGGATAACAAGTTACACATGATGAAGGAGGTCTATGACAAATGTAAAGAACAGGAAAAATTACCAATAGAACAAATGCAGAATCAGGTAAAAATCCTGTATGATCAATATACTGAAAATCAGATATCTGAAAAAATTTCCGAATTAGTCACGCCTGATAATATCCATCCTGAAATACAGGTAATCTATCAAAGTATTGAAGATTTACATATAGCCTGTCCTGATAATAAGGGTGACTGGTATTTTTCAGGAAACTATCCTACACCAGGAGGAATGCGGGTAGTCAACCGGGCTTTTATCAATTATATGGACGACAGTGATGAAAGGGCATATTGAGCATATAAATACGGATGTCTTATTTTATTTAACCTTTTAATAATGAAACAAAGTTATTGTTCATTGATCATACTTTGCCTGATCATTCCGGTATTTACTTTGCCGACGAAATCTCAGACATCGAATGGATATCAATCGCCAAAAGAAATCCGTATGTGGACAACTACCGCAGACAAAAAGGATCTTTTGACACCATCCGGTATAAATATAACCTATTGGGATGAGTTTATTCCTGTGATCATTATCGATTCTGCTAAGTTATACCAACGCATGGATGGTTTTGGTTTTACATTGACAGGAGGGAGTGCATCACTGATCAACAAAATGGAAAATAGTGCAAAAGACTTATTATTAAAAGAGTTATTTTCAAAGTCGGACTCTGGTATTTCTGTTTCTTATCTTAGGATAAGTATGGGAGCCTCTGATCTGAGCCATGATCTCTTTAGTTACGATGATCTTGATGAAGAAAGCGAGGATTTAAATCTTGCTCACTTCAGTTTATCTCACGATACGACAGATTTGATTCCGGTTTTGAAAAAAATAATTAAACTCAATCCAGATCTTAAAATCATGGCTTCTCCGTGGAGTCCGCCTTTGTGGATGAAGAGCAATAAAAATTCGGTAGGAGGCTATTTACTCCCTGAATATTATGAGGTATATGCCGCATATTTCGTGAAGTATATAGACGAAATGAAAAAAAATGGTATACCTATAGAAGCAGTCACCATTCAGAACGAACCTCAACATGGTGGAAATAACCCAAGCATGCTCATGTCTGCTACGCAGCAGGCAGATTTTATTAAAAATCATTTAGGTCCTGGTTTTGAGCATGCAGGTATTAAAACGAGCATAGTGATCTGGGATCATAACTGTGATCAATATCAGTATCCTTTATCCATACTCAATGATCCGCAGGCCAATAAATATGTTGATGGGTCTGCGTTTCATTTATATGCAGGGGATATAAGTGCACTTTCTTTGGTTCATGACGCCTTTCCCGATAAAAATATTTATTTCACAGAACAATGGACCGATGGAAACGGCACATTCGGGACAGATCTCAAATGGCACACCAGACACGTAGTCATTGGCTCAAGCCGGCACTGGAGTAAAGTAATACTCGAATGGAATCTGGCGAATGATGCAACATATAACCCACATACTGAAGGAGGCTGTTCTTCATGTCAGGGAGCATTGACCATTGAAAATAATGTATATACCAGAAATGTGAGTTATTATATTATTGGGCATATTTCCCGTTTTGTTCCTGCCGGATCAGTCAGGATTAGTTCATCTTTGATCGAATCCGTACCTAATGTTGCTTTTTTAACACCGACAGGGCAAAAAGTGTTATTAATGATGAATGAGGCCAAAGTTCCCAAACGCGTAAATGTCCGGCAAGGTAAACGGACATTTGTAACAGAAATGAAACCGGAATCTGTCAATACTTTTGTTTGGTGAGTTGAACAATATTATGGGAAGCAAAATGATACATGGGAAAAGGAAGGCTTCGAAATATTTTTACCGGATGGATAATAAGAAGATGTAAGTATGAACTTAATATTTGTCCGGGAATGGTAAAATAAATTACTTTTGTCGTCACAGGGACAAATGAACACAGGATTTAATTTCAAATGATCAGCATCAGTAATTATTCAGAATTAACACCATATCTTTGAAGATTAATTAGTAACACAGAATAAAAATTTATGACAATATTTAAAAGTTCTTCTTTCATTTCTGTTTGGATCCTTGCATTTGTGCTTTTTTCCGACCAGCAACTATATGGACAGATTGATGAAGGTAGCTGTAATAAGGCACATGGTGCCAGACACCTGTTTAACCCATTGTTGAGGTCGAATCCACTTACCGATAAATATGATCTCAAATATTATCGTTTTGAATGGGACATTGACCCTGCAGTATATGCCATTAATGGTACAGCTACATCCTACTTCAAAGTATTGGCAGACGATTTTAATGAAATCAATTTTGATTTTGCAAGTCAGTTGACTGTCGATAGTATCATGTTTCATGGTCAGAAACTGACATTTAACCAATCTTCTACTTATAGTCTGAATATCACCTTACCCGGTATTTTAACCAATGGATCTATTGATAGTATTTCGATAACCTATCACGGGGCACCGCCATCAGGTGGGTTTGGATCTTTTATTCAGAGTACTCATAAGGATGTACCTGCATTGTGGACATTGTCTGAACCATATGGAGCTCAGGATTGGTGGCCTTGCAAGAATGGACTGGATGATAAAATAGACAGTATTGATGTGATCGTCAGGACAGATGCACAATACCGGGCAGCCAGTAATGGTAAGCTTGTAAGGGAATTGAATCTTCCTGACCAGAAAAAGTTGTATCATTGGAAACACAGGTATCCGATAGCCTCTTATCTTGTTGCTATTTCAGTGACAAATTATATAGCCTATATTGATGACGTATTGCTTAGTGATGGTACCATCATGCCGATGGTCAATTATGTGTATCCTGAAGATGAGGTTGCAGCCAGATTTGGTACAGCAGATAATGTAAGGGTGCTACAATATTATGACAGTCTTTTTGTAGACTATCCATTTAAGAATGAAAAATATGGTCACGCACAGTTTGGATGGGGAGGTGGCATGGAACACCAAACCATGAGTTTTGTAGTCAATTTTGGTTGGAGTTTGCTGGCTCATGAACTGGCTCACCAATGGTTTGGTGACATGGTGACTTGTGGTAGCTGGGTTGATATCTGGCTCAATGAGGGATTTGCGACTTATCTCGAAGGACTTTCAAAAGAGAGATTTCAGTCTGAAAATGATTGGAGAAACTGGAAATCAGGTAAAATAAATTCAATCACCTCCAATGATAATGGCTCTGTTTGGGTAAATGACACCAGCACTGTCAACAGAATATTCAGTGGTAGGCTAAGTTATAATAAAGGGTCTTATCTGGTTCACATGCTTCGTTGGAAGTTTGGTGACGAAGTTTTTTTCAGGGCATTGAGAAATTACCTTAATGATAAGGGTTTCGACTTTGCAAGAACCATTGATTTGCAGACCCATTTTGAAGCTGTATCAGGGGAGGACCTGGATGAATACTTTAATGATTGGTTCAGAGGACAGGGATATCCCACTTATCAGGTGACATGGGATCAGGAACCTGAAAGATTGTTGATCAGCCTTGGCCAGACAACATCTAATCCTTCTGTTTCATTTTTTGAAATGCCCGTCCCCCTGCTGTTAAAAGGAGAAGGTAAAGAATTAAGTGTCAGACTGGAACATACGAACAATGGTCAATTGTTTACCATACAGCCCGGATTTGTTGTAGAGACTGTAGAATTTGATCCTGAATTATGGCTGGCTGCTAAAAGTGTGGTCACACAGGGAGATATCATATCCGGATCGGCAGATTACGAAAATTCTGTTATTAATGTATATCCAAATCCTGCTACAGATTTTATTTCCATTATTTCAGAAAATGAAGAAGTGAAGAATCGCATTTGGACCATGACGGATAGTCAGGGGAAAGTGGTTAAAAAAGGCGACCTTAACAAAAAGCAGCAACAGATCGCAATTTCTGAACTAAGTGCAGGAACATATAGATTAGTAATTCTGAAGGATGGAAAAATCCTGCACAGTACAACCATTGTAAAAATTTAAGAAAATGTTTTTCTCTTCGCAATCATGAAAATATTTTAATGGATGGAGGATGAAAGCTCTGTTAAATTTAACGTAGGTTAGATCATCAAACCACTGAAATATAAATCAGTATGCTATTTTTAGGGCCATGGTTTCATTATAAATATTTATAACCTCAGGTTTCACCCGTGGGTTATCTGGGCAAAAAATCCATAGTTCTGATCAAAACGGGCAAATGATCTGAAATAGGTCCCATATCAGGTCGTACATCGTCAATATGTGCATAATCTAATATTTCAACATCCTGCGTAAAAAAATAGTCAATTCTTCTGGTTACAGGATCCTTTGTGAAACCATTGAAAGTTCCTGACGGACCATAAAGTGGTTTTTGAGAAATCTGCAACGCATCTTTTAATAAAATGGATAAGATCTCAATGGGTTTTTCATCAGGTTCACTATTAAAGTCTCCCATCAGAATCACGGGTAGATGTTCATGATTCAGTACCTGTATCCATTCGAGTATCTGGTAAGCCGACTTTTCTCTTGCTATTTTGCCAACATGATCAAAATGAGTATTAAAAACAAAAAACTTTGCTTTTGTATCCATGTCTTCAAAAAGACCATAGGTGCATATTCTTGGTAATGCCGCGTCCCATCCTTTGTTGGGTTTATCATATATCTCCGATAGCCAGAAAGTGGACGTCTGAAGTACTACATATTTATGTCTGTCAAAAAAAATAGCACAGTATTCCCCTTTTTCAAACCCATTGTCTCTTCCGGCACCTATATATTGGTATTTGTTCAAAGAACTATCAATGTATGTTACCTGGTTTAACAGACCTTCCTGTATGCCAAAGACAGACGGTTCATAATGATTGATGAGTGAGACGATTGCTCCTTTTCGGCTTTGCCAGTTGTTGATAGTGTCGCTTTTACCATCATAACGAATATTAAAAGTAAGAAAAGTAGGAGTAAAATGCTGAGCGTACGCCGTTGAACTAATCGTTTCAACAAAAAAAATGAAAAATATATATTTGTAAGATAAAATTTTCATGAAGCTAAATTAAAGTATTAATGGAGACTCATGCAAAGATAAAAAATTATGTACAACATATTACTTCAGTGTTCCGCCATATTTTTCCATAGTCAATCGGGCCATTAAATAACTCACCGTTGATTCAGCCCCTTGATTGAGATTCACATTTGTTTCTTCCAGTCCGTCATAACATCCACCGGTACATGGATTGTAAATGATCTGGTGCAAGTGATTACTACCCAAAAACCAATTAAATGCAATGTGCATTTTTTTAAGATACATTTCTTCTTGAAATACTTCATAGAATTTCTCCAAGGCCAGGATAGTGTAAGCCACATCAATGGGTTGTTCCCCGCCGTTTTCCCTGACTGATGACAGCGCAGTTTTTTGCAACCAGGTCTTATTGGAAATGACCATCAATTTATGGTTGTGAAAGATTTTGGACAACAGGAAATCAAAAGTGGTTTTTGCAATATCTTTATACACATCATCGCGGGTAATCAACCACGCACACAACATAGCTTCCGGCAGGATACTGTTGCCGTACGTAAGATAACTTTCGAACCATTGCCAATCAGTACTGGCTTCATGCCGGTACATCTGCACCAATCTGTTTGCAAATTCTTTTATCAAAGCTTCCTGAGATGCTGAAGGATTTTTTTGATTGACATAATAAAGTCCTTTGATAATGAAGGCCATAGCCCTGGTAGAATGAATGGAGCGCACATTTGTCAGTGCTTTGTTCAAAATTGTTGCCGCATCATTAGAAAGTTCTTCTGGTAATTTCTCCTTAAAGGATATTAAATATCCCAACGCCCATATCGCCCTTCCGTTTGAATCTTCCAGATTTGTTTCATAATTTTGATTTGTAAAATCATGATTTTCGTTGACGTAGTTCAAAAATTTTCCATCAGGCTGAAGACAATATTTTATTAAATCGAAATAAATCTGAATCCACTTTAAATCTTTTTTATCTTTTGTCAGTTCATAATGCTGACACATGGCCACCATAGCTCTGGCATTATCATCCAATGTAAATCCGGAATCAATATCAGGATGATTAATTTTTGAAAATTGAATCATTCCAAAACTTTTAGTCATTTTTTGAAAATGGGCCAGATTGATTGGAGGTAGTGTGTATTTTAATGAGATCTGGTTCCGGCTCATTTTTTCGAATAACAAAGCATGAGAAATGGCTGAATTTTCCCAGGCAGTTGCTGCCATTCTGTGTAAACCATTGTAGCCAATATTTTTTCTTAACCTGTCATTTTTGAGCAAGCGGATAATGTTTTTTGAGAGCTGACGGGAATTTTCAAAATCAAAAATAATCCCTGCGTTATCTTTTAATACTTCGCGGGCATGAGGGATTGGCGTGGATATGATAGGACATCCACAACTGATGGCATATGAAAAAGTACCACTAACCGCCTGATTAGGATCCTTGGAGGTAAACAGGTAAATATAGGTAAGTTGTAAATATTCAAGCAACTCCGGGAGCGGCACAAATGAATTTATAAAGCGTACATGTTGCTCCAGGTGTAAAGACTTTACTTTATCTTCAAGCATAGAACGATACTTTTCCCCTTCTCTTTTGACAACAGATGGGTGAGTTTTGCCAATGATCAGAAAAATGACCTCCGGAAAATCCGCAATGACTTCAGGTAATGCATCCAGCGTAGTTTCAATACTTTTTCCTGATCCTAATAAGCCGAAGGTGGAGAGTATTTTCCTTCCGGTAAGGTTATGCTTTTTCTTTAAATACTTTTTATCAGCGTGAGTGACTAAGTGGGTACCATGTTCAATAACGGTAATTTTATCACTTATAATGCCATATTCTTCTATCAATATTTTTGCAGAGTTATTTGTCATTACCACAAGGGATTCAACTTCTTTTGCAAGTTTTCTGACTTTTAATTTTAAAATATGATCAGGTTGTGGCAATACGGTATGGAAAACCAACACTTTTGGTTTAGTGAGGGAGTTTAAAAAAGTATCCAGTTCTTTTTCCCTTTTTTCAAATAATCCGAATTCGTGCTGAATAAGTACAAGTTTAATATCATCATTTTTATTGATTGAATCAGCCAGAATGTCAAAGGTTTTCGGATGGTCTGTGTCAAGACTATATTTTGATGCTTCTGTGTATATATGTTGTTCATTGTCCGATCCCATAGGACAGACAGTAATGTTGAAAGAATGGTTGAACTTACTATTGAGGGCTTTTATCAAATCCTGTGCATAAGTCGCGATTCCGCATTCCCGAGGTGGAAAGGTTGTAATGAAGAGAATTTCAGGTTTTATATTTTCTTTTAATGGATTTTTTATTACACTTCTGATGTCATTATTCAATTTTTTATATTCCGGCACTTTCGTGACCGTTGAATAACCTGTGAAGGTGTCATTTCTCATTTTTAATGGTATTTTGTAATAATTCATTTAGTAATAATGTCATATTTATGGAGGCACAGGCGATGCGTTCATCAGCAGCACCATAATAAATATACAAAGTTTCTTCTCTGATGACGGTACCTGTTGGAAAACAAACATTATTCACTTCACCCTTTAGTTCCCACGTCATTTCAGGTGAAAATAATGGAAAAGGAAGTCTGGCAATTTCTAGCTGTGGGTTTTTTAAATCTAATAGAGCCGCACATGCGGAATACACATACCCTTTTAAAGTATCACAAACCCCATGATAAATAATTAACCAACCGTGTTTAGTTTCTATAGGTGGACATCCGCCACCGATATAGCTTACTTCGTGTTTGTATTTTGGGGTGAGTACAATATGTTCATTCAGATGGAGGAAATAATTTTGCCAGAACTCATTATTAAGAATTTCCAACTGGTCAAAACATACGATTTGAATGTCCGGTTTTATCCTATGCAGAAAATACAATTTATTATCAATTCTCCGGGGGAAAAATATTACATTTTTATCCCACACAAATAAGGTATTGTCGGGTTTTTCATGAGTCACTTTGGGGAGATTGTACCGCAGGTATTTGTCATTGATACTGCCTTTTGAACCAGCAAGTCTGCTGAATTCAGCATAAGGAATCTGAGGCACTATAAGTCCTTTTTTTTCCCACGTAATTAAATCTTTGGAAACTGCAAGCGCGCCCATAGCATTCACTCCGTCATAGGCAGTATA
>JACMLK010000383.1 GCA_014379665.1 Saprospiraceae bacterium
AAATCTTTTACAGAAATAAATTCGGGGATGTTTCAGTTAGATTTCTGGTCAACAAAGAAAACAATCTTGAAGTCTCTTGTTTTTGTAAAAAAACATTTAAGAATCACTTATGTGAGCATACACAAATTGCTATTGCCTATATGGCTTTTCAGTTTCAGGCAGATCAGTTTCTTCCCTGGCTGAACAGAGATGTAGAAAAAAACCGCATATTAAGTGACTATGGTTTAAGTCTTCAGGATAAGGAATCTGAAGGATTTGAATTTGGTGTAGATTACTTTGGAAAACTGGCACTTAAAAAGGTACCGGCATATTTTATAGGGATAAAGGAACTTGATGTTTTTAAATCCAAAATAATCCACGATGCCGGCCAAAAGGTGAAGAAACAAAAGGTCTATTCAGAAGATCAGGACGCCTTAAATATTGGTTTGGTATTTCATCTTTCTCATAGCAATCTTGAAAATAACCCAATCAGGATAGAGGCTTTTAAATCAGAAATAAATAAAAAAGGAGCTCAAAAAATTAACAGATTATTGTTATCCAATGAGGATAATGTAAACATTTTTTCTCATCTTCGGGAAGATAAGTTTCATGCCTTGATGGATTTCAGTTTTTTGCGATTCAAAGACGTGATAAGCTTTGACTCTTTTTTTTCTCTCTCGTTTAATAACTTTCAACAAAAGCATAACCCCAAAACAAGGATATCTTATTTAAAATATTTCTTTGGTAAACTTTCTGACCATTGGGACATACTAAGCGAATGGGGCAATATCAAACTCTTAAGAGAAGGAGAGATATTTCATCAGTCACATCTATCCAATATTTCTCTTAATAAAACAAGAATATCACCTTCCATTTCCGTTCGTCAAAATGACAAATTTATTATTCTGGAACTGGAGGTTACCATTGATGATATGCCCGTTGATCTCACCGATAAGGAAGTTGATATCTATTTTGGGAGGCTCATAAAAATTGACAATAAGCTGTACCTGCATAATAATGAAAATTTGCTTTCCCTTTTTGAGTCAATGCCCAAGGGTAAACTTTTCTTTCCACTAGCGCACAAAAAAATGGTCATGAAAGAGGTGCTACTGCCATTATCAATGAAATACAATATTGTTCTGCCTGAGGATCTTGCTCTGGAAATTAAAAGTGTTGAAATGATTCCGGCTGTTCATTTCAGAGAGTTTCAGGATAAATATTTGCTGGTTGAGCCTAAATTCTATTATGAGGGAAGTGTTTTTGACAAAGCATCTTCGGATGACTTTTATTTTTCAGAAGGTGAAAAGACTTATTATATCCAAAGAGACACTGAGCGTGAGGATGATTTTGTAAGTTATATTAAGAGCCTTCATGTTAATTTTAAGAATCAGATTTTTACACCCTATTTTCAACTTCCTTTTGAAGAAGTAATGAAGAATCATTGGTTTGTTTCCGTATCAAAACAACTGATGGAGCGTGGGATCAAACTTATTGGAGTCAAAGAACTCACCAGGTTTAAATACAGTACGGCTATCCCTAAATGGAATATGAACATTTCGAGTGGCATTGATTGGTTTGATATCAATATTCAGGCCACCTGGGGTGATGAATTGATCGGGTTCAGAGATATTAAAAAAGCTATACTCAACGGTCAGAGTTTTGTGGTGCTGGGAGATGGATCTTTTGGAGTATTGCCTGAAGAATGGATAAAAAAATATAGTTTTCTTCTCAAAATCGGGAAAGATGACCATTCCGGCAATATCAAGGTCAGTAAAAAACATTTTGGAATCATTGATTTACTTTTCGACCAGATAGACGATGAAGTAATCAGGTTGGAAATAGAAGAAAAAAAGGCAAAACTGCTTAATATCGGCAATATTCATGCTGCAGCCATACCGGAAGAGATCATTGCTACCTTAAGACCGTATCAGGAATCGGGGTATCAGTGGCTGCAGGTATTGGATGATGTCTCATGGGGAGGATGTCTGGCAGATGATATGGGACTGGGTAAAACGTTGCAGGCTATTACATTTCTATCCTACCTTAAAAATAAATATAATAACCCTACCAGTCTGATTATTTGTCCTACCTCTTTGATTTATAACTGGGAGAGCGAATTAAAGAAATTCGCTCCTTCACTTAAATATCATATTTTCTATGGCCTCGGACGTTCATTTGACGATGGTCACTTTGAAAATTATGATATCATTATCACCTCGTATGGCACAGCGCGCAATGATATTGAAACGCTGATGGGGTTCAACTGGGAATATATTATTCTGGATGAAAGTCAGGCTATTAAAAATCCGGATGCTAATACGACCAAAGCCATGTCGCTTTTGAAATCGCGCAATAAACTTATCCTCACCGGTACGCCACTCCAGAATAACACTTTTGATCTGTATGCTCAGTTTAATTTCCTGAACCCGGGTTTGTTGGGGAGCAGAGATTTTTTCAGAAATGAATTTGCCAACCCTATTGATAAAAACAATGACAAAGAAGCGAGCCTGATGCTTAAAAGTATGATAAGGCCTTTTATGCTTCGTCGTACCAAAACAGAAGTCGCCCAGGATCTTCCTGATAAAACAGAAATTATACTCTGGTGCCAGATGGACAAAGAACAAAAGTCTATGTATGATGAATATAAAGATTATTACCGGCACGCATTATCTCAAAAAATAGAAGAAGAAGGTATCGCAAAATCGGGCATGTATATTCTGGAAGGTCTGCTCAGATTAAGACAGATTTGTGACGATCCGAGACTGATAAAAGATAAGGAAAGGAAACCTACCAAGGGCATCAAAATCAAAGAGTTAATACGGGAAGTAACTGAAAATACCGGTGATCATAAAATGTTGATATTCTCCCAATTTACAGAAATGCTGGCATTGATAAAGGAAGAACTAAATGAATTTAAATTAAAGTATTGTTATCTGGATGGTTCCACGTCTGCCATCAATCGCAAAAATGAAGTAAATACATTTCAGACTGATGAAAGTATTAAGATATTTCTTATTTCGCTTAAAGCAGGGGGTGTAGGGCTCAATCTAACGGAAGCAGATTATGTCTATATCGTAGATCCATGGTGGAATCCGGCCGTCGAACAACAAGCCATAGACCGGACGCATAGGATTGGTCAAAAAAATAATATTTTTGCGTATAAAATGATTTGTAAGGATTCTGTAGAAGAAAAGATACTTTTGTTACAAGAGAAGAAAAAGGGTATTTCTAAAGAAATTATTACTGACGATAGTGCTTTTTTCAAAAAACTGACTAAAGACGATATACAGTTTTTGTTTAGTTAGCAGGGTCTGATTATTACGCCCCTTCAGGGCTGTAGTTATCATGTATTAATAAGATAGGGCTTACACCCTATCTTGTGATATGGCGGCCTTTCAGGCCTTTGTTGTAGTTTGTCCTTAATAGATAGGGCTTACACCCTATCTTGAGATATGACGGCCTTTCAGGCCTTTGTTGTAGTTTGTCCTTAATAGATAGGGCTTACACCCTATCTTGAGATATGACAGCCTTTCAGGCCTTTGTTGCAGTTTGTCTTTAGATAGATAGGGCTTACACCCTATCTTGGAATATGACGGCCTTTCAGGCCTTTGTTGTAGTGTGTCCTTAATAGATAGGACTTACACCCTATCTTGGAATATAGCAGCCTTTCAGGCCTTTGTTGTAGTTTGTGTTTAATAGATAGGGCTTACACTCTATCTTGGAATATGGCGGCCTTTCAGGCCTGATTAGTAATTTGTCTTTAATAGATACTTAAAATCTGAATCCAAACGCTCCTCTTCTGAGATTTATCCCATATTCCAGATAGGCCTTAAGACAGGCTAAAAAATTGGACCATCCTTCTGTATTGCCTTTGAGCCAGTTGATGCCCGCCTCGTCATTGTCCATTTCTTTTTCTGTAATCCGCACTACGGTCGATCCATCAGCTCTTGGCTCCAGTTGTATGACTACCTCTACTTCGATCTCATTGATCTCCCAGTAAAAAGTGATCAATTCGTTTTTGGTGATCTTACCTACCCTGACCGGAGCGTCTCCGTCAAACTCCGGAAAATTCCAGATCAGTGATTTTCCTTCCTCCATCCTGCCGCTGCTTTTGGCGATGAAATACTGACTCATGTGTGTTGGATCTATGATGGCATTAAATATTTCATCAACAGGTTTCTGAATCTGGATGCCGACTTTGATGTGGAGTTTCATAGGTTGATATTAATGTTAATGCAATAAATGAGATCAGTGCCAATAATAATGCTGTGCAATGTCATCATCATGTCTTTGAGCGGGTAATCAAGGTTATTATAAAATGCGGTTACCTGTGCCACATTGGTCAGTTTCGGGCTTTTTGACATGATTCACTTTTTTATCGCATCATTCACTTCATGCACCCTGAATGCCACGATCTGGGCTATCAGATCATAGGGCATTTGCTGATCCAATGGAAATTGTATAGAGCCCTTGCCTACCTTGTATTTTGACAGCTCCTTTTGAAAAGCAACATTACCGGATGGTAAGGCATAAAACCCTATGTGATTTTTAAATGCCGCAAAATATACCAATGGTTTTTTATGCAGTTTGAAAGCAGGCATATTGTAGGCAATACCTTCCACGGCGCCAGGTGCATTTTCTGCTATCACTTTGCGGATATTTTGTAGAATGACCTCAATATCTTCAGAAAAATCTTCCAGGTAATGATCTATAGATGTATATGTTTTGTTAAGCATACTTATGCTTTTTCTTCACAATTGAACATCCATCTTACACCATATTTGTCCTCACAACTTCCAAAATAGGCACCCCAAAACATATCAGAGAGTTCCTGTTCCACCTTACCCCCATCTGACAGGGCATCAAAAAGTCTTTTTGTTTCAGCGCGGGTATCGGGTTCAAGATTGATGTAAACATTATTTCCAAACTTTACATTAAACCCCATTTCATTTGGGGCATCTGTACCCATAATCTTAAACCCGCCTGTTATAGCCAATTCTACATGCATAACACCGTTTTTAAGGTTATCAGGCAATGGAGGCATACCTTCCATAGGTGGCATATCACCGAATCTGCGAAAACCAGGCTCTGTTATTTTAGTACCGAATACAGATTGATAGTAAAGAAACGCTTCTTCAGTCTGGTTGGAAAAATTGAGATAGATACTTACTTTTGACATGATAATGGATTATTTTGCTTCTAAAATTCTTTTAATATTCTGCAGACTCGTCATTTCCGCATCTTTAATCATATTACGCCCGAATAAATAAAACATCAGGTTGAAGGGATATTTGTCATTGCTGTAAAACTCTGAGATAATTTCCGTCTGATTGTCAGAGACTGCTTTAAGTATATTGGCTGCTTTGGCAGTGCCCTCAAATGGACGTTTGAATCTCAGGTCTACATCAATTCTGTCCGGTGTCAAAGCGGTGATTTCCTGCTCTCCTTCACCCACATTGTCATCCTTGCTGTTCCATTTCTGTATGGCTCCTACTGTGCCGTCTTCACCCACGATTTCAGGTTTCAGATTGGGATCCCGCAACACCCATGAGCTGTATTCATCCTGATTTCTGAGTATCCTGATATAATCATAGACTTCTGTTTTGGGTTTATCAATGGTTAAGGCCACGCTAACGGTGGATTGTTTAGGCACAAACAGCGCTACAATTAGCAATAACACGATGATGCTCACTAAACCAATGAGAATATTTTTTACAATTTTCATAAAAGTGATTTATGTTTTGATTAATAAATGCGGTTATCTTTCACATATTTCTTTGAGTTTTTCAAGGGCTTTTGGCCATGTGGTATTAAAATAGTCGGCATAAGCGACTACTCCCCCCTTCATATCAATTTTAAGTAATGTCACGCCATCCACGGCTTCAAAAGTATAATTTTCCAATGCCCCTGCCCATGATTCCACAGATGGTCCGGTGATTATTTCTTCCTTTCCTTTCAGCTCACCCACATGCTCTATGGAAATAAACTTTCCTTTGACATTTTCTTTGATCCGGCTGATCATACCGCCTTCGTTGCCATCAGCATCACAACCAACAAATAATATTTTACTCCCCTTCTCCCAGGATCCAAGAAAATGGGATGTTTCATTGAATACCGATGTCCATTCTCTGTAAGTTGGATCAGCAATCATCCTGTCATATACGGTATCAGGTGCCGCATTTATTTTTATCTCATAATGTAAATTATCAGTATTCATAGTGCTTCTGTATATTTTTTAAAATTATCCAATATGGCTTGCCAGCCCGTCTGTTGCAACTCTATGGGATTTGTGCTTTCTGCTTCGAATATTTCAGTAACCAACGTATCATCTCCTGCTGCTGCAAAGTGGATTTCTACCTTCCTGTCGTCACCTAATTGATAAGCAATAGCTTCATGGTCATTTACTTTGGTATACACCCCTTCAAAATCAAAACTGAAACTACCGTCTTTGGCCGCCATCCTACTCAGGAACTTACCGCCGACCCTGAGGTCATTTTCTGCATGAGGGGTATGCCACTCATCAGATGCAGTGTTCCACTGCATGATGTGTTCGGGTGTTGTCCAGCTTTTCCAGACTTTTTCTATCGGAGCATGTATTGTTGCTTTCACAGTTATACTGACAGGAGATGTTGACATAAAGTTGTTTTTAATTGTTTGATCAGATTTCTGTGCAAATATAAATGCAAATTTTGATTTTGTGTATGTAGTTTTTAATTCTTTTCTTTGGATATGAAAGACATAATATCAATCACCGGGCCATGATCAGCCATTGCAGTTTTTTACCCCATAAAAGACCACCCATGCAGCAAAATCATCTGTAAAATCTATAAAACGATGGGTATCTCCTGCTTTGACAAATAACACATCGTGGGCCTCAAAAGGAATGATCTGGTCATTTACTAAAAAACTTCCGCTGCCGGCAGCAATCACATAGACTTCGTCCTTGAGATGTGGTTTTTGTTTATCTGTTTTATCGGGTTTATAGTATTCTATTTCAAGATCAGAATAGTGCATCATCAGCGTAAATTCCTTTCCTTCCTTTGCTTTCATCTGAACCAGAGAATTTATAGCGGCTGACCAGGGTACTATGACCGGTGTTTCGCTTATATCGGCATCACTTGAAAAAATCTGATCAAGGTGGTGTTGCATATGTTCGACATAATCTCTGACCAGCCACGCCAGCGTTTTGATATCTTCTTTAACCTTTATATTCCTACTTAGGTCCATGGTATTAAGCTTTGAAATCAACACTGCTATCTGATGATTTAACAGTTGCCACAAGGTGATTAAATGATAGTCGTCCTGCGATTGATAGTTATTCAGCTTTACCTGATCATCCTGATTATAACTTTTTACCTCATAGATAACATCAGAAGATACTATCTCTGTAAACCGCATCAGATTATACCTGGCAGAGTCAATCAGATGACCAAGTATCTCTCGTTTTGACCATACTTCAGGTGAAGATTTATGACTCAGGATATGGATCGGAATATTAAAATAGTTCTTGCGGGTTTTTGATATTTTTTCTATCAATTGTGTATCAAAATCAATTTTAATCATAAATTACCTCTTCTTTTGGTCAGTATAAAAGTGCCTAAGGAATAGATACTCGAAGTATCATTTCGGATACGAACTACCTGTAATCGTACAACAGTTACAAATTTCGCAATTAATCAGAAATATCTATGATTATTTTTATTTTACAAATATAAACCCAAAACCATCGGCAAATTGTGTTTGACTTATTAACAGGGTGTCTTCCTTTTGGATTACAATATTTCCAAAATATTCATTGTCAAGTATAAGTTCATCGCCTTCAACGGTCTCCTTTATCTGGTAGGAGAAGACCTGAGAAGGAAAACTAACATTCCAGTTTCCTGTAAAATTGTTGGTGATATTGAGTTGATCATCATCGTCAAAATTCCAGATGATCTGACCTTTTGGGTAATCCTGAGATATGCCTGCAATGCCGCCCGATGCATTAATTAAAAACCATTTACCTTCAAGACCATTTTGAGTTTCTTCCTTACAACATCCGGATAAAATTATCAGAAAAAGTCCAAGAAAAACATGATTAAGTTTCATAATATAAATTTTTCTCAAAGACGTAAATAACTCAAAAGCAGTTGGTGGAAACTGTAATAAATATTAAATATCCATCATCAATGTCATGGGATCTTCAAGCATTTCTTTGACTTTGACCAGAAATGTTACTGAAGTACTGCCATCTATGATCCTGTGATCATAAGATAGTGCAAGATACATCATCGGTCTGATGACTATTTGTCCATCTATAGCTATAGGCCTTTCCTTAATAGCATGCATTCCGAGGATGGCAGACTGTGGTTCATTTATGATGGGTGTACTGAGCAGAGAACCAAAAATGCCCCCATTTGTAATCGTAAATGTGCCGCCTTTCATTTCATCAAGTGTAAGTTTACCTGTTCTGGCTTTTTCAGCCAGGTCTTTAATTTTCAGTTCAATATCATGAAAACCGATTGTTTCCACATTTTGTACCGGAGGAACTACCAGCCCGGTTGGGGTAGAGATAGCAATAGAGATATCCACAAAATCATGATAAATGATGTCGTTTCCGTCTATCATGGCATTGACATCGGGCATTTCCATGAGAACTTTTGCACATGCTTTGGAAAATATGGACATGTATCCGAGTTTAATCCCATGTTTAGCTACAAAACGATCCTGATACTTTTTACGTAGTTCGTTGATAGCGGTCATGTCTACTTCGTTGAATGTAGTGAGCATGGCCGTATTATTTTTTGCAGAAACCAATCTGGTAGCAATGGTCTTTCTCATTCTGCTCATCTTTTCTATTCTGACTTCCCTGATGCCTGGTATTATAGTTTTCTTTGGGCTGACTTCAGTCTTAACGGAACTGTCATGTGTAGGAAGCAATTTGGTTTCCAAAGACTTTTGAGCATCTTCTTTAGTAATGCGGCCATCTTTGCCGGTACCTGTCACAGTAGCGGGATCAACATCCCCTTCTTTTAACATTTTAGCGGCTGCTGGTGATGGGTGCCCTGTGGCATAAGTTTTAGTGTTTAATTCAATTACTTCTGGTTTTTCTATAGTGACAGGAGGTGTTACCGGAATCACAACCGACGAAACATCAACAGGAACGGATGTATCTATTCTGGCTACTAAAGCACCAATGGCGAGATCATCTCCTTCTTTAGCCACATGGATCAACTTGCCCGAGGCCTCGGCAGGAAATTCCAGCGTGGCCTTATCTGATTCGAACTCACAAATGGGTTCGTCAACTTTGACATAATCACCGTCTTTTTTAAGCCATTGTGATAAAGTAACTTCTGTGATGGATTCGCCAATCGTAGGCACTTTCATTTCAACCAAACTCATAATAATGTATAATTTGGTCAAAGATAGATTGATCTATTGAAATTTTCGCCACTGATAACAGGAAAATAATATGTAATTTTAATTAAACAAAGTTATAGTTTAAACCAGTCTAAATTAATTTTATTTCAGATAACCACAGTTAGTGAAGTTGATAACTAATTATTATGATGCCGAGCCCTTTAGACAGCCACATTATACTCTCTGAGTGCCTGATTGAGGGAAACTTTGTTGTCTGTCGATGATTTGCGTTGTCCGATAATGAGCGCACAATTGACATGATACTCTCCCGCAGGAAATTTTTTGGTATAACTTCCGGGTATGACTACGGACCTTTCCGGTACCTCACCCCTGTATATCACAGGTTCGTCTCCTGTCACATCTATAATATGTGTCGATTGGGTTAGCACTACATTGGCTCCAAGTACTGCTTCTTTTCTCACACGAACTCCTTCTACCACAATACACCTGCTGCCAATAAAACAATTGTCTTCGATGATAGTAGGACTCGCCTGTGGTGGTTCGAGTACGCCACCAATACCTACTCCACCTGATAAATGTACATGTCTTCCTATCTGAGCGCATGAACCAACTGTAGCCCATGTATCCACCATTGTGCCGGTACCCACCCATGCACCAATATTGACATAGGAAGGCATGAGAATAGCTCCGGACTCTATAAAACTACCATATCTGGCAATAGCGTGCGGCACCACCCGAACTCCGTGCGCAGCATAATTTTTCTTTAATGGTATTTTGTCATGAAATTCAAATGGTCCGACTTCTATTGTTTCCATTTGCTGAATAGGAAAATACATGACAATCGCCTTTTTCACCCAATCGTTTACTTTCCAGCCATCTCCAACCGGCTCTGCCACACGCAATTTCCCCTGATCTATCAACGCCACCACTTCCCGGATAGCCTCCTTTGCTCCGACTGCGTTGATCAATGTACGATCATCCCACAGACTATCAATAAGTAGTTTAAGTTCCTGCATATGTGATTATTATTTTAAATTCAAAATTAAAAAAACATCCTGAAAGCAACCATTTGAGCAAGAATTCCAACCAGATAACCGCCGTACACCTCATCTTCTCTATGTGCTTTAAGATACAACCTGCTACTCCCTATCAATCCAGCTAAAACCAACACTATCATCATCACCAATCTGTCACTGATTCCCAATGTTATTCCTGAATATGGAATTGAAAAATTTACTACCCCATAAGTCCAATAGTTCACCATCAACATCATTCCGGCAACAAATCCACCTGCTCCGATAGTATGTAAACTGATTTTGGTAAAACTATTGAGTATCAAAGCAATAAAAACAGCTATGGTGCATCCCAATATAAAAAATGACAACGCATCAGGAATGAGATCATTCTTTCGCACATTGATATACAACCACATATAAAACATACCTGTAACAATCAGCGGGCCGATCCGTTCCTGTTTGTCTTTCATCTCCAGACTTTTTATCAACCCTAATGCCTTCATCAGAAATATAGCAATCACCGGAAACATTAATGAAATTGTGACTACTGAAATGATAATAAGACCCTGAACTTTGGGTCCTGAAAAACCGAAGATATATGGGTTCGCTATGATTAAAAACATCAATATGTAACTAATCATAAAGAGCGGATGGAGCAGAAAAGATATGATATGAGCTATTATTTTAAACATACATAATATTTCTGAATCTCTGAAACGGATTAATTTAAATACATTCTATTAACTGAAAGCCAAAACCAGGGTTTTATTTCACCATTAATAAACACCCTGACATCCAAACGTACAAAATAGAAAGAAGAGCTAATAAATTGGATATAAATGCAAATATCTTCATTTGAATCAATGTATAAGTGTTTTTTCGAAAAATGAATAATAAATCAAGTAAAAGCCATAATAATGCCATGCTCAAAAAAGCGCTGAACCAAACTTCCTTAAAATATTGAAATACTATAAATATCTCGCCAACAACGATTAATATGATAAGTATTTTTGTTCTTATAACACCCAACACAGTAGTGGTGGTGGTTCTTCCTGATGATTTATCAGGTAAACAATCCATGACTTCCCCCATCAGATGAGCCTGAATTGAAAACAAAAATAAATATATATAGGTTTGAAATGGGAGACTTTCTGTTTTATTCAGAATTATGCTAAAGGGCACCACCAGTAAATAACCAATCTGACAAAGCAACTCTAAAGGCGGCATGGATCTAAGTCCTTTCTCCGGCAAATTATAAAGCAAGTTGATGACTATAAATCCGGCATAAATTAATAACATGTTCATCCCTCCATAAAATATCAATACCGGCAGGGTAAGTATTTGACTGATAATAATTGGTTTCCACAAAGTTCCCAACTGCATTTTAGTAGCTCGGGCTCCAAACCAAAAACTATCTTTCCTGGGATTCAATACATCTGTTTCATAATCTACCACATCATTCCACCCATACACCATAAAATTCAAAGGAAAACAGATATAAAAAAATCCATACCAAAATAGAAAAGAATGAAACATTTCAGGGGACTGACTCGTAGGCAACATATACAACCATATAGTAGCGAACCAAAGACCGGGACGTGAAACTTTTAGATATAACAGAAATTTGTTTTTCAATACGAATTTATTACTCATTAATACCCCTGACAAAATTAATCAAAATAAGCACTTCAAACGAAAAAGTATATCGATGTCAACTATCCTCTTATTTATAATAAATTTTGATTCACCTGACCAACCATGTTACCTGCCATTGTCGTCTTTGATGAAGATAGATCATTTATATAATTACTTAAACCAAAGTATCATGAAGAATACAACCCTTTTCATTTTTTCATTATTTGTTGCACTTACTTTTCAATCCTGTTTGAAAGATTCGTGTAGTGAAGTTCGTGAATTCACACAATTCACCCCTGTTTATATGACTAAAGCGCAATTCAGGCAAAATGTAGAAGCTTCAACCACGAGAAAACTGGAAAATCCGGGTAAAATGTATTTTTACAAACAATATCTTTTTATAAATGAACAAGGTAAAGGGGTGCATGTTTATGATCTGACTGATGAAACAAACCCAATAAAAATCAGCTTCTATGATATTCCCGGTAACTTTGACATCGCAGTCAAAGATAACATAATGTATGCCGATAATGCTATTGATCTGATAGCTATTGATATCACTGACATATCGAATCCAAAAACGGTAAAAAGAATCGAGGATTTCAATAATCAATACATTAATTATGATCCTCAGCTTTATTATGTCTACAGTGTAAAATCAAATGTCACACAAATACTTGACTGCAATAATGCAAATTTTGGAAATAATGTGTTTTTTGAAAACGGTGATGCTTTTGTTAATTCTGCAGGATTTGATACAGGTGTGATTAACACTAACAATAACACAGGCATAGGAGGTTCGTTTGCCAGGTTTACTGTAGTAAATGATTATTTGTACATCGTCAACCAAAGTTCACTAAAGTCATACCTTATATCTGAACCATCAAATCCTCAATTCAAAAACACCAATCAGTTGGGATGGGGTATTGAAACCATTTTTCCGTATAAAGACAAGCTATTTGTCGGGTCGAATGCCGGTATGTTTATTTTTGATAACTCAACCCCGGAGGCTCCTGTACTTCTTTCCACCTTTGAACATGCCAGAGCTTGTGACCCCGTTATTGTCTATGAAAATACAGCATACGTGACGCTTAGAAATGGCAGCGAATGTAATGGATTTATCAACCAACTTGATGTTATTGACATTACCAATGTACTTCAACCCAATCTTATCAAATCCTATCCTATGAAACATCCGCACGGGTTGTCATACAGCGATGGAAAGATCTTCCTGGCAGAAGGTGATTTTGGTTTCAAAGTCCTGAATGTGGAAGACCCTGGCAAAATAAACGAAATAACCAGTATAGAAAATATACACTGCTATGACATGATTTCTTTGTCAAAAGAACGATTGTTTGTGATAGGTGATGATGGATTTTATCAGTTTAATGTATCTGATCCGAAGATGCCTAAAGTAGTTAGTGTCATAAAAATTAATCAATAATGAAAATAAAAATATCAGTAATATTTTGCCTTATTCTCTTTAATACAATCCAGTTATTTTGTCAGACTACTGAAAAATATGTAGACAAAATATATCTTAAAAACGGCAGCGTATTGCAGGGGAAAGTATTGTATTACAATCCATTGGATTCTGTGATTTTTACAATGGAAGGTGGTGAGCCGGTCACATTTCCGTCCAATATGGTAAAAAAGATAAAAATGTCTACTGCTGGCGGATCAGATCAACTTTACAGTTTCAGGGAAAATACTTTGTATACCCGAAGTCAGATTTCGATATTATACCAAAAGGACAACAACGGTATCTCGTTGTCACAGAGTGTTGGTTATCAGTATAAGTATTGGTTGGCACTAGGTGCCGGTATTGGGATTGACAATTATGTTACAGATCAAGGAAATAATCTTTTTCCGGTATTTATGGAAGTGCGTTCATATCTTCAAAAACAAAACATTTCTCCATATCTGGCCTTTAGGACCGGCTACAGTTTTGCTTTTGCAGACGAGGAATCGGGGCAAACCCAGGTAAAAGGCAGCTACTTTATAAATCCTGTTATTGGGTACAAACTTAGTGCAGGAAGACCATATCTGGATGTTTTTTTTGGTGCCAAATTTCAACAGGCTTCTTATCTTTCAAGCGATAGTTGGGGTAAATCATCAACTGAGATTCATTATCGGAGATACGATATGGGGATTGCATTAACGTTTTGAACAGGAAATGACGCGAAATCAACAAAGTATTACCGTACATGATTTTGATTAAAACTTAAGTCCGGCTTGACTTTTCGGTCAGGAAAGAGTAATTTTACATCAAAGTAAATTGTCGACCTATGAAACTCCGTATCAACGGCGATTCTATCAGACTGAGATTGGCTAAAACGGAGGTGGAAACTTTGGTTAATATGGGTAAAGTAGCCTCAGCATGTAAAATAGCCGGTCATTCATTGATATATCAAATAATTAAAAGTAAAGAAGCCCATATTTCTGCCACTTATGTGGATGATGTGCTAAACATTTCAATTCATGAATCTCTGCTGCATCGTTGGGATGAAGACGAAAGAGTTGGATTTGACGCAGTAGATAAGGCAGGATTGTACATATTGGTAGAAAAGGATTTCCAATGCCTGAAACCTCGAACTCACGAAGATGAATCTGGCTTATATAAAAACCCACAGGAATCAGATACATCTCATGGTTGATAGAATACCGGAAAAAGTTCAGATAAAAGAAGTTTCCGTTTTCAAAAACAGGAATGGCACTTTGTTACAAATGAATGATCAGGTAGCTGTTGAATCACCTTTACAGATGGAAATTAACGGCAAACCCATTTCCGTAACCATGCGAACTCCTGGGGATGATCCAGCTTTGACCGTAGGATTCTTATTTACCGAAGGCATCATACATGACTATGATCAGGTGGCTTGTGTGATTCAAACGGATGAAAACTCGATCAATGTGAAGATGGAAGAAGATATAGACCTACCGACAACCGACATTGCACGAAATTTTTATACTACTTCCAGTTGCGGGGTGTGTGGTAAATCATCCGTAGAAAGTATAGTTACTAAATCATTATTTACGCTAAGCGGGAAAAAAATATTTATCACTGATGATGTGCTTTTTTCATTACAGGAAAAATTATTGACAGTACAATCAGCATTTGAATCTACCGGTGGTCTTCATGCTTCTGCGCTTTTTCATCCGGATGGCAAATACCTGTATCATAGTGAAGATGTGGGAAGGCATAATGCTTTGGACAAACTCATAGGCCATGCGCTCATGGCCGGACGAATGCCGCTTAGCAATCACATTTTAATGTTGAGTGGCAGAGCAAGCTTCGAATTGGTTCAGAAAGCAGGAATGGCAGGAATTCCGGTCATCGTGTCGGTAGGGGCTCCGTCCAGTCTTGCCGTAGAACTTGCCCAAAGTTCCGGTCACATACTGATCGGCTTTTTAAAAAGAACAGGATATAATATTTATGCAGGAAAAGATCTTCTCCAATCTGACTGACACAGCCGTTCAAGTTAACTTACCCTTAGTTGGTGTTGTTTTGATAGGAGGTAAAAGCCAAAGAATGGGTTCGGACAAGTCGCAACTTCTTTGTGCCAACACAACTCTTTACCAAAATGCTGCGAATAAACTGAGTCCTTTTTGCACGGATATTTACCTGTCTGTCAACAAGGTGCAAGCTTTAGAGAACACTTACGAATTTCCTTTGATCATAGACAAATATGATGACCAAGGCCCGATTGCGGGACTCCTAACCTGTTTGGAAACATTGCAAACACCAGTTTTATTCATAGCCTGCGACCTTCCTTTTATCCGTGATAAGGATATTGTCGATTTACTGGCAAATAGAAATAGTGCCCAATGGTGTACTATGTTTTATAACCGATCATTATCTGTTTACGAGGTCTTACTTTCAGTGTGGGAACCATCTTCGTATAAACATCTTTTAGAATATTATAAAAAAGGCGGTCGGTCACTCCAAAAATTTCTGTCTAGGTGGAATATTTACAAAACAGATGTTCCTGATGAAAATTATTTTAAGAATATAAATACCCTGAAAGAATGGGAAGCGATATTATAAAATATAGTTTTATTGCGAAATAATCCTGATCTCTACTCTCCTGTTTCTGCTCTTATTGGCTTCGGTGTCGTTAGAGGCAAGTGGTCGGGTATCACCATAACCAATCGTGTCAATCCGGAAGGGCGGAACTCCGCGTTCTGTGAGTAAAGTTTTGATTGCTTCGGCGCGTTGTTCTGAAAGTATTCTAAGTGCATCTTTGTCACCAACATTATCTGTATGGCCGACTATCTGAATATATAATTTTTTTCTTGACAAAAGAACTTCAGCCAGCTTATTGATAGAGGGATAAGATTCGGGTAGCACTACCGGTTTTGTCCGCTCAAAATATATATTATTAAGCATGATGGCATTATTCAGATCAAGTTCAGTGATGATTTCTTTTTGTAATATAACCGGTTCGGTTATTACATGCTCTTTTCTAATATAATTACCGTCAGCATACATGACCAGTTCAAAAGTAAACTTGTTAATTCCAGCATCAGATAGTTCCTGTGGGTCAATTATAATTTCTTCGCTTGCAAAGTTCCTGTTAACAGCTTTGAAAGCTATGGGTTTATTTTCAAAAAATTTATACCCGCAAACGCCATCTTTTGATCTGAAAAAGCCTTCTCTTTTGTCGGTGTATGCATCACCCCAATAAAGTTCTCCGGTAGTTTTTTTACCAGTTTCCCCATTAATTATATGAATCGTTAACATCAGTTCACCGGACAATTTTCCACGAATCAGTTTAGCTTTAAAAATATCGCTTGTCCCGTCTCTGTTGGATGTAAAATAAATAGCATTATTATCCTTTTTAACATGAGGATGTGAATCATGAAATGGAGAATTTACCGGAGGGTTCAGTTTTTCGGGAGTGCTCCATTCGGTAAAAGTAAAGTCTTTTCTGTCTGAAAAATAAATGTCTTTACCACCATACCCTCCAGGTCGATCCGATGTAAAATAGAGTCTTTTGCTATCATGAGTAAGCATTGGAGTGGATTCTCTGAATGCTGTATTTATTCCTTTGCCCATAGTGATAGGTTGGCTATATTTATGCTGACCCAAATGAAAAGATACAAACAAATCCATATTTTCAAAGGTATCTGTTTGTTGCATTGCCAGAATCAATACGGAAGAATCAAGGCTTGATGTGATATTTACATCATTGCTTTTTGTTATGAAGTTTTTGATTTCCAATGGTTTGGGGAAGGTAAAGTCAATATTAAGTTTTGAGGTAATTGAAAATCCCCGATCAATGCCTCCACGAGGATCAAACTGATTTATGACCACATATGAATTTCCTTCACCGAAATTAGAACAAATACTATTGGGAAGTACGTCGTTAATGGGATATCCGGGATGAAAAATCCCCTGTGCTTCATCTTTTACTAATTTTGTATACCAAATATCCTGATTATAGGATGACGACAATGGATCACTTATTGGTTTGGAAGCGATTTGTCCGAACACATATAAGAGTTTTTTTTTGTATCCTGCTTCATCCAAAGTAAGGAACACATCAAAACTGTCTATGTAAAGCGTTTTTTCACAAAACGGATCTGCTACCCTTGTAAAAAATAATAAGGATTCATCGAAAGAAACTACAGGACATATTTCATCAAGGTAATCAGTATTTACAGGATAATCAATTTTTTTTAGGCTGTGTTGAGAAAACCCCTGACCTGATAACGGTATAAAAAAAAGCAATAGATAATATTTTATCAACGCATGTTAAATTAAATAAATGCAAATATATCTCTTATGTTAATGATATTCAAAATAGATAACTAATTCTGTACTTTTTACGTTTGGAATTAAGATAAAAAAATATAATGTACAGATTCATATTATTTATAATCTCTATTCTGGCCACTTCAGTGACCGCTCAAAAACCCATTTTAGATCAGAAGGGTACGGAGACCAAAATCACACTGGAAGGAAGGGTGTATTCTGCTATAGTAACTGAATCAGGTGATACATTGATTCTGGCTGACCTTGACAATGTAAGCATCACTGCACTCAGAACTTTCAGCAATGATGATGAATACAGAAAATATATGCGTTTCAGAAATTATGCGCTCAAAGTATATCCTTATGCTAAAGAAGCCATCAGGATATTCAGAGAACTTGAGTACGCATCAAATCACATGAGCAAAAAAGAAAGAAAAAAGAAAATCAGCGAATTGGAAGATCAATTGACGAAGGAATTTGAAGAACCACTGACAAATCTTACAAAACTCCAGGGAAAAATCATGATCAAAATGATAGAAAAAGAAACAGGTGAGCCAATTTACAATATGGTAAAGGGGGTTAAAGGTGGTTTCAAAGCATTTTACTGGAATGCATTTTCGAAACTGTACAGTTACGATCTGAAAGAAGGGTACACACATGGTCAGTATCCTGTTCTTGATGCTGTTCTTCAGGACTTTGATGTTTCTTACCGAATAGAAAATGAGACTAGCCTCAAGTACATTAAAATTAATAGAAATACCCCATTAAATGAATAAAACAGGCTGGCAGAGTCCTTCAAATATTGCAATTATTAAGTATTGGGGAAAACATGGAAGACAATTGCCCAATAATCCTTCGGTGAGTTTTACATTGACCACTGCAGCCACACAGACATGCATTGAATGGACCGACTTCAACAAATTTGGTCGTGTAGAACTGACTTTTACATTGGAAGGAAAAGAAAACCCTGGTTTTTCAGCACGAATTGAGAAATTTCTTGATAGTCTGGTGGATGAATATTTCCCCTTCCTGAAAGAAGTTTCGCTTCAGATTGATAGCAGTAATTCTTTCCCACATAGCAGTGGAATTGCCTCATCAGCCTCCGGAATGTCAGCCCTTGCGTTATGTTTATGTGATATTGAGCAAAAGTTAAATGGAGAAAAAAATGACAATTCCGCATTTATCAGAAAGGCATCCAT
>JACMLK010000384.1 GCA_014379665.1 Saprospiraceae bacterium
AATTTCTTCTCTTCCAATTCATCTGATTTCGATTTCATTTCATGCCAATGATTGGGAAAGTCAGATTTAAGATCAAATAATTTTTTGCCATCACCTGGCAGATAATGACTGCAATTTGATTTCGCCGCTCTACCTAATATGTCTCCACCTTCTTTAGCTATATAATTAATTTGCATAATTACGTCTGCGACAGAATGCAGGTCAAAATAATTATTTTCCAACGGCAATTCTATGCACCATTTACTGATAACACCTTCATATTCAAAATGCAGATATCTTTCATCTCTGAAATTGAGTTCAAACATACCACTTTCATTCTGCCCGGTTGAAGTAGCAATGGCATCTTTTGCCCCATATCTCTGTCTGAAACGGGTATCATTAGGCACCTCATTATAACCTGAATCAATAAATTCACAGCAATCATCCGGACCACATACTAGGACAGGTTTTATTCTTGTTTTATTACTTATCAGCGTAAGTTTACAATGAACACCCACATAAGGACCTACTATACATGGAATAGTAAGCGTTACACTTTTTATCCTCCTGAGATAGTGTGAAGGATAATCCTGATTAAACAAAGATTCGGGCAAAGAAATCATACATTTTCCGGATTCCTTTAATTTTAAAAATTCAAATGGAGCATGATGCCTTAAAGAAATATGTTTTGACAATTCATACTGTCTGAAATTTTTATCCATGTAAGATTTTTCCATCCTTCTCAATGCCATTTGAATTTTCTCCCCTGCAAGTAAACTCTTATGCAAATGATCCCATATGGGAATATCTAAAAAGTTTTCATTGCTTAAATCACATTCAAAGTTGTATGTTTTTTGAGCCTGATAAGCCACCTGCATAGTACATTCATACATTTGATAATACAATGCAGATGTTTCTTTTTTCAACCAATGATAGAGTTCAGCATTACTAAATTTATCTCTCAAATAATCATGGGTTTGTTGAGTATGTGTCATTTGCAAAGCATGGTTATTGAGTTCCCTGTGAGCAACATCTCTTCGCCTTTGAGATGACCTGATTTGTCTTATAATTTGTTCAATTTCAATGGTTATTAATTCGATTTGAAATAACCATTCTTCCAGCCTTCTTTCCCATCCGGCAAGTGTCAACATTTTTGAAGCTCGGGTACTCTGAATCTGAGCCGCAATACCTGCAACAATTGATCCTACTTGTATAAATCTTGCTGTTTTTTCTCCACCTGGCATCTTTACAAAATTCACCATACCAACATAAGGATCAGGAACAGCATGAAATAATCCTGCCACTGCTTCAATACCTTGAGAGATACCCTGCAAGATCATAGATTGGTCTATGAAAGTTTTATAATCTTCTTCTTCATCAATTAAACCATTTGATACGAGTGTTTGAAAATTGACAAGTCTTGCAATTGCCATTTCGAGTGTTTTTTCCAAAGCCTGCACATCAAAATCTGCTGCCCTGTATTGATTTTGCCGTATTTCAAGGGATAACTCCAACAATTGACGACTCTGAGTCTCACGAAGTGAAGCTAAATACTCTGCATCCCCTTTTTCATAAGCAGATAATAAAGCACCACCCAAACCAATTAAAACATTGCTATACTCCAAAGCCTTACTATGCAGATATTGAAACCGGTAAGGACTTTCAGGTAAACACCATATGCTCTCATCTATACAATGTAATTTTGGACTCGCGCACCTGACACTTGCACCCATACACGGATCAACATTTTCACACGATGACAAACCAAATAAGTTGATACATTCCTGAATTCTATGATCAATATCATAAATTTCGTTATACAAACAAATTAATCTGGGATTAATTGGTGGTTTAGCAGGCGAGAATCCCCCTAGTGTCTTAACATCATCTACATTGGAATGCAGAAAGACAGTTTTCGGGCAATTACCAAGTATTTTTTTGGCAAATTCTACGACTAAATTGGATTGATTTATTGCTTCTTTGGTTTGAATTCTTAATAGTGCTTTGGACCATTGACTTAATATTGTCAGATATTTTAGCAAAACTGATTGCTTTTCTGCCATGCCGTCAAACCAATCTTGATACCAGTAGTTGTTTGAAATAAGAGGCTTTAACTCCACTTCAAGCCACTGAAGGGCATCTTCAAAATTGCAATGCTGAACCAAATTATCTGCAACTAATAATGATGTGCTGTATGTTGAAACAGGTGTAATCGGAGCTCCGGGTGAAAAGTAAATGAAATAAGGGTAACTGGTAAGCCCATAATAATCAAAGGATGATGTATATAATTCACCTAATGATGGCAATGCCACTGCTGTGTCAGTTGGTATGTCATATCTAAACCCAGGTACAGGTGTAGTAGATACCCCAATAGGATCAAATAAAAGAAAGTCTTCGTCTCTACAAATAAATTTCAAATTAGGAGTGTCAGCTGCACCTACAGCCACAGCCTTACTTGACCATCTGAGTTGTCCTATCTTACCATTATGTATTTTTGTCCATGCCAGATATACGTTCTTTTCACTTTCCATAAACAATAAAGTCGGCAAGATTGCCGGGTCAACCCAATCCCAGTTAGCATCCTGGTCCACAATTCCATAATATTCTGAATCTATAAGCCAAAAATAATATTCATCTATTACCGGATCATGAATGTCACCACATTCAGCACAACAAACAGTGGACATACAATCGAAAGTAATTCCGGCGGGTGGTACAGATGCAGCGGCAACCCTCACAAATGAAAGCTTCATATTAATCGCTGCTTCAAACCAATACGGCATCTTTTCTTGCTCAATCTTTGATAACCAGGTAGGCTGACTTGCAGATTCAGGTGAACCCAATAACATATCTGCTTGATCTGCGAATTGTATTACATATGGCTCTCTTTTTTGCAACAATCCAATTCCATTATGGGATGGTGGTTTCACAGTATCCAAAATGGTTAAACCACCGGAAACAGGCACCGAAAGTGTTTGTGTCCTCAAATTGTTTTCTAAATATTTGAATGATTTAGATTTTCTTGCTTCCTCAAGTTTTTCAAACTCAATCCAATTCTCTTTATAAAGCTCTTTTTCTTTGCAATTACTCCATTTTTGATACGAACTGAATCTCTTTTTCCACAATTTTCCAAACGATTCTGAAATCGCAAAGGCTGGTTCCATACCGAGTTGAGCTCTATTGATGAAAGATTGTATGTAAAAAATGGA
>JACMLK010000385.1 GCA_014379665.1 Saprospiraceae bacterium
AGAAATCTGGTTTTGAGTCAAATGCTTAAAAACAATGATTTTAGATTTGATTCGGAGGAGATGTCTACTATTGCTTATATGATAAATAATGGTTTTATTTCGGAGATTCAATACGAAGAACTTATTAAAAAACCCGTAGGGGCTAAAATTCATGAAGAAATAGGTAACAACGATGGTTTAGGCACCTATTTCAGAGAATATTTAAGGATCAAAGCGCTTCCTAAAATACTTATAGATTTATGGAAAGAAGATGGAGCCCCATACAATTTATACACTGACGGATTAAAAATAACCACTACCCTGGACAGCAGAATGCAAAAACACGGGGAAGATGCAGTAAATAAGCATATGTCATATCTTCAGGGTGAATTTGTAAAACACTGGAAAGGAT
Organism: Saprospiraceae bacterium; assembly: GCA_014379665.1. Lineage (GTDB taxonomy): Bacteria > Bacteroidota > Bacteroidia > Chitinophagales > Saprospiraceae > OLB9. Next base: position 392 of record JACMLK010000385.1, read on the forward strand.
ACAAAGAAGAAAAACCATGGGGTGATGATAAATGGATAGACGAACAGGTGGAAAAAAGTGAAAGATATCAACTATTGAAGGAACAGATGTATTCTGAAAGCGAAATTGACTCTGTGTTTAATACCCCGGTTCCAATGAAAATTTTTTTCTGGGCTAAAGTACCGGAAGAAAGAGATACCATGATGACTCCTTTGGATAGCGTAAGATATTATTTTACTATGCTAAACTGCGGTTTTATGGCTATGGACCATAGCAATGGTTATATAAAATCATGGGTGGGAGGGACTGATTTCAGATATTTTAAATATGACCATATCATGAGTAAAAGGCAGGTTGGTTCTACTTTCAAACCAATTGTCTATGCCGCAGCCCTTCAGGATAGCATTAAACCTTGTCAGTTTTTTAGAAATCAGGAAGTCACTATAGAAGACTGGACCCCAAAAAACTCTGATGGAATTTACGGAGGGTGGTATTCGATGATAGGCGGTCTGACATATTCAACAAATGTCATCGCTGCACAGCTCATTGAAAAGGTTGGTATTCAAAAAACAATTGATCTTGCTACCAGGATGGGAATAACTTCCACGCTTCCACGGGAATACGGAATCAGCCTTGGTGCCGCCGATGTTGCTTTATATGATATGATGAAAGTGTTTGGAACGTTTGCGAATAAAGGTGTTCGTCCGGAGCCAATTGCTATTCTGAAAATAGAAGACAGACATGGTAACGTTATTTATGATTATGAAGAATTATTGAGGACTGACCCACTGGTTGGTCCTAATAAAAGAGCAATGGACACGATGACGGCAGCCACTATGACACGTATGCTGCAGTCAGTTGTAATATACGGAACTGCCAATACCCTAAGAAGTCAATTTGTCCCACATGGTGATTTTGCCGGAAAGACAGGTACTACCCAAAACCATTCTGATGGATGGTTTATTGCTTACAATCCGAAATTAGTAACCGGTGCCTGGGTTGGCGCTCCAAGTCCTGCCGTAAGATTCAGGTCAATGGCCTTAGGGAGTGGATCTGCCACAGCATTGCCGATTGTAGGAAATTTTTGGTATTCTGTCGCAATAGATAGTAAAAGTGCAAAGATAACTCAGGAAAAATTTGTTGCCAATGAATCTGTTAATGCAAAAGTGCTTTGTCCATTCAGGATTCCTTTTCCTCCCGATACTTTTAACATTTTGATGCAGGATACTTTATTTAAGGACTCATTAATTCAATCAGGATTTAAGAATATGCAGGAAATTGCCAGAGAAAAATTCGGTTACCCGGCTCTTGACAATCCGGAAGGTGGAGAACCCGATGGAAATTTACCGGAAACTGATCCCGATGGCGAGATAAGAAAGGAAAATAATACCAAACCGACAGATCAAAAAAAACCTGATGGACTCAAATCTCCGGACCCAAAGATTTCCGATAAAAAGAAAGGGGAAGAACTCAGGCCCACAACACCAAAAGATAAATTAAAAGACCCTCCTAAAAAAGGTGGAGGTCTGTAATGTATTTAATAAAACAGATTATTATGGCAACTCCGCTTACGGTGGCATTTCTAACCCTTGGATGTAAATTAAATTTTTCAGAGACATCCAGTATCCGAAGATCTTTTGAAGATCAGGGTTACAACACTGTGGAATTTGAACAAGGTGCTGATATTTATATTCTTAATACGTGTTCAGTTACTGATTTTGCTGACAAAAAATGCAGGTATGAAGTCAGAAGAGCTTTAAAATATTCACCCCAAGCCAGAATAGTGGTAGTAGGATGCTATGCACAACTGAAACCTCAGGAAATAGCTGATATACCTGGGGTAGATTTGGTACTCGGTGCTGCGGAAAAATTCAACATCCTGAAATATATTGATGGAATTTCTAAGTCTGCTGATAAAGGCATGGTTATAGCTGGTGAAGTAAAAGAAGCTAATTCATTTATAGATGCATTTTCATTTGGTGACAGAACCCGGTCATTTCTAAAAGTACAGGATGGGTGTGACTATAAGTGTTCTTTCTGCACGATACCACAGGCAAGAGGAGCTAGCCGTAGTGATACTATAGAAAATGTGGTAACTAATGCCCAAAAGATTGCCAACCTGGGAGTAAAGGAAATTGTACTTACAGGAGTCAATCTTGGTGATTTTGGAAATGGAACGGAAGTAATCGAAGGCACAAAACCTAAAAAAGAAGGACTTTTTATTGATTTGGTAAAAGAATTGGATGATGTGAGTGGAATTGAAAGATATCGGATTTCCTCCATTGAGCCCAATCTTCTCACTAATGAATTGATAGATTTTGTAGCTGACTCAAATAAATTTGTGCCACATTTCCATATTCCCCTTCAGTCCGGAAGTGACAAAATCCTCAAGACAATGCGAAGGAGATATCAACGGGAATTATACAAAGAAAAGGTACGCCATATAAAATCTAAAATGCCACACTGTTGCATTGGTGTAGACGTCATTGTTGGGTTTCCGGGAGAGACAGAAGAGGATTTTATGGAAACGTATTATTTTCTAAATGAACTGGATGTTTCGTATTTCCATGTGTTTACTTATTCGGAAAGAGCAAATACTCCGGCCGCCGAAATGGGATTTCCTGTTTCTGTAGAAATCAGACGTCAACGAAATGAAATGCTGAGAATTTTATCTCAAAAAAAGAGAATCTCCTTTGTAACGCCCTTTCTTGGTACAGTTAGAGAGGTCTTATTTGAACGAGATAAAATGGAAGGCATGATGTCCGGTTATACCGACAACTATATTAAGGTTATTCTCCCGCTTGATCCGGATATGATCAACACTACTTCCCATGTGATACTAAATAACTTTGATAAAAATTGTGAACACGTTGAATCATGCCTGGCAATGGAGAAAGTTTAAAATAAGATTCACTTTTACACACCAAAAAATAAATGTCATGCATCTTACTGATAAGCTCAAAATGTTGAGTGATAAATTTTATCTAAGATTGGCAATCTCCTGGACGTTAATAATTCTATGGTTATCTTTGATTTCAGTACATTCTGTATCTCAATATAGCATTTGGAATTTTGCCGGAGCAGACAAATTGGTACATGTAATTTTTTATTTCATATTTTCCATTTTGTGGAGTATAGGATTAAAAAATAAAAATAGCATTAAAAAATTTGTTTTAATTTTTTCTGTTTCTTTTGGTATATTAATGGAAATTTGTCAATTTTACCTTTCAAACGGCAGATCTTTTGAACTTTATGATATTTTAGCCAATATTATAGGTTCTCTTGGCGGAGTTATATTATTTAAATTATTTATTAATTAACCACTTATGTTCAAAGAATTAGAAGTATCAGCAAATGGCGTTGCGCTGTTTTTCATCCTCCTTACTCTGTTGACTATTGGGCTGGTCATATTTTTTAAAAAGAAGTACAGATCATACAGTCATCAGGATTTGGCGGAATCCAATAAAGAAAATATAACAAGATCCCTGAGTGCAAGAAGTAAATTTCCTGAAGTAGATGTTTTCAAAAATACAGGCAGTTTTTTTAATTATGGGTTGGCTTCAGCAGTAGCAATTGCGCTGATTTCCATGAGTTGGACCACCTATGAGAAGGAAGTTTATATTCCGGACAATGCTTTGGCTATGGATGATGAAGTAGAAGTGGATATCCCACGTACTGCTGAACCGCCACCACCGCCACCGCCACCGCCACCACCTGTAATTCAGGAAGTTCCTGATACTGAAGTAATTGAGGAAGATCAGCCAAAATTTGAGAATCAGGAAGTAACTGAAGAAACAAAGGTAGAGGCTCCAGTAGTGAAGGCACCACCGCCACCGCCACCACCACCACCACCCAAACCAGTGGAGGACGAAATATTTAAAGTTGTGGAGCAAATGCCTAGATTTCCTGGTTGCGAAGACAAGGGTACTGATAAAGAAAAAGAAGATTGTGCAAAAGGCAAAATGCTTGAATATATCTACAAGAACTTAAAGTATCCGGCAATTGCCCGTGAAAATGGGGTAGAAGGTCAGGTAGTACTTCAATTTGTGGTTGATAAAGATGGATCAATCACTGATACAAAAATTGTGAGGGATATTGGTGCAGGATGTGGTTCGGCTGCAGAATTAGTAGTTAATGGAATGAATAATATGGGCAAAAAGTGGACACCGGGTAAACAAAGAGGCAGACCTGTGCGAGTGCTCTACACATTACCTGTAAAATTTAAACTGGAAGGATAATTCTATATTTAGAATAATTTGTTTTACAAAGAGGGTAGAAATTTAATTTCTACCCTCTTTTTTTTTAGATGTGGGGTTTTAAAATTTACAAGCTGTATCTCATCCCGACATATATATTCGCACCCATGACCGGACCCCATGCCAAAGAACTGTCAAAGTATGGGCCGAAAGGATGGGCTGCTGCGATAATAGGATGATGGAGTTTGTAATCAAATAAATTTACACCACCAACATATAATTCAAATATATTCTTCCATTTTTTATTTACCTGTGCATTGCTTAGTAAATAGGACGGGGATTGATTTTACCATTTAAATGCTTCAGGATTGACTGCTGTTGAAGGTATTAGAACTGAATTTAACCAATTGATAGTATAATCAAATGTCCACCCCCTGCCGAATTTAAATGCAGTATTGGCAAACGACCTTTGAGGTGATACCAATGGTTTTCTGAGTAT
>JACMLK010000386.1 GCA_014379665.1 Saprospiraceae bacterium
TTCATGTTTGAGCGAAAGCGAGCTAATTTAATTTTAGACAAGGTGATTGAACGGTGCTGTTCGACTGTCAGCATTCGAGTGATAGAAATCACTCGAAAGTGAATGAACCAAGCAAAACTTTGCTTGGCATCCTGCATTAATGCCGGAAGCTACGGCGAAAAAATATAACGCAACATAAAATAAAAATTGTCGCTTGCAGGCAAATGATGGAATTTTAACCATACTCTAAAGCGCTGTGTATATATTAATACTTTTGTTAAAGTATTTTTATTATTTTTGCAACTTAAATCACAATTCAAAAAGCAATAAATAGCTATATGCAATCATTAAAAAAGCTTTCCAACATCGCAGGATTAATTGTATTTTTAGTCAGTTTTGTCGTTTATTTTAATTCCGTTGAGCGTACAGGTAGCTTATGGGACTGTGGTGAATTTATTTTAGGCGCATATAAACTTCAGGTAGTACACCCACCGGGTGCAGGTCTTTTTGTAATTATTGGAAGGATCTTTGCATGGATAGCCGAAATATTATCCGACGATCCGGCCGATATAGCTTTTGCAGTCAATCTGATGTCAGCAATTTGTACTTCAATTGCAGCCACAATGATTGGATGGATTACCATTATGTTCGGCAAATTGGCATTGGTTGGAAGAGAAACTGACACTAATTCAGGTCAAAACATGGCATTATTTTTTGCGGGTATTGTTGCCGGCTTGTCTACTGCCTTCAGCTCATCTGTATGGTTTTCTGCGGTTGAAGGTGAGGTTTATGCCATGTCTACCATGTTTACGGCTCTTTCAATCTGGGCGGCAACCAAATATTATTATATAAAGGATGATGCTCATGCCAACAGATGGCTGGTATTAAGTTTGTTTGTGAATGGCATGTCTGTAGGTGTACACCTTTTAAGTATTTTGTCATTACCCGCCATTGCATTATTGGTATATTACAAAAAATATAAAGAGCATACTGTTAAAGGAGCACTGATCGCCATGGCATGTGGTGTAGGTGGCATCGTTTTTATCCAAAAATTTGTAATAGTAGGGATACCTACGCTTTGGAAAAATATGGAACTTCTTTTTGTGAATAGTTTTGGATTGCCTATACATTCCGGCATCATTCCCACTATGCTGATTATCATAGCATTGGGATATTTTTTGTTGAAATATGCTCATAAAAAAAATAATCAGGTTCTTCAGATTGCAGCTATATCCGCTATTTTTATATCTATATCTTTTTCAACTATTGGCGTTGTAGTCGTCAGAGCCAATGCAGATACTCCTGTTAATATGAACGTACCTAGTGATGCGATGAGATTGTTGCCATACCTTAACCGGGAGCAATATGGAGAACGTCCTCTTATTTCCGGACCATATTATGATGCTCAACCCAATGATGTGAAACGTACTGACCGGTACGGAAGAGTTGGTGACCGATATGAAGTTGTAGATGAAAAATTTGAATATATCTATGATTCAAAGGATAAAATATTATTCCCCAGAATCGGACACACCGATCAGGGAAGGCCGGAACTGCATAAGATGTGGAGAGAAGCTCTTAATGGGGATAGTAAAGGCAAACCTGGTATGGGATATAACTTGCAATTTCTTTTTAAATATCAGATAAACTGGATGTATATCCGTTATTTCATGTGGAATTTTGTGGGTAAACAAAATGCGGACCAGGGATATTTTCCGTGGGATATTAAAAGTGGACACTGGCAGTCAGGTATTACACCAATTGATGAAGCCAAATTATACAAAATGGACACACTTCCGGATTCCATGAAAAACGATGAGTCAAATAATAAATATTACTTTTTACCCCTTTTGTTTGGACTTTTGGGGCTTGTATTTCATTTTACCCAAAGGAAAAAGGATTTTATAACGCTGTTCATATTATTTGTGATTACGGGTATAGGAATTATCATATATTCTAATCAGCCACCAAATGAACCCCGTGAAAGAGATTATGTACTGGTAGGTTCTTTTATCACTTTCTGTATCTGGATCGGCATGGGAGTACTGGCTATTTATCAATTTCTGTCCAATAAAATTCCAGGAATTACCCCTGCAATTATTTCAGGTCTGATTGTAATATCGGCTCCTGTTATTATGGGTTTTCAAAATTTTGATGACCACACCCGAAAGGACCATTATGCTTCCCGTGACTATGCATCTAATTTTCTGAATAGTGTGGAGCCTAATTCTATAATATTCACTTATGGGGACAATGATACTTACCCTTTATGGTACTCTCAGGAAGTGGAGGGTATCAGGAGGGATGTAAGAGTGGTCAACCTTAGTTTGATAGCGGTAGATTGGTATATAAATAAACTAAGATACAAGGTAAACGATTCAGCCCCCCTTAAACTGACGCTTACTGAAGAAGATTATAGAGGCAAAAACAGAAATCAGGTATTTTTTGCAAATCCAAGAGGTGAAGATATGAGTGCTCCGATGAATATATTTGAAGCTTTGAGATCGATCAGGGATCCTAAAAATACAATTCAGGGACAAACCTTTGTAACAAGTCGAAACTTTTATCTGCCTGTGAACCGTGAAAAGTATAACGCTCTCGGTTTGCAGCCCAATATTGATACTTCAGAGTGGGCAGACAAATTAGACATAAGATTTCCGGAGAAACCGGGTTATTTTACTAAGGATGATCTGGCGGTAATGGATGTGATTGCTTCCAATTTTTATGAAAGACCTATATACTTTGCTATTACTTGTCAACCAGGTAAACTATTAGGTCTGAATGATTATGTTGAAATGGAGGGACTTGGGCTAAGGATCTCTGCCACCAAAGTTAGAACAAAATCACAACTTCCAAGTATTTATGGTTATGGAGATATTGATGCGGAGAAAACATACACGAATGTGATGACCAAGTGGAAATGGGGTAATTTTGACAAAAAGAAACAATTTATCGATAAAAGTTATATGGCTGAAGTACAGGCTATGAAACTTGTCATGTTACGGGCGTCCATTGAATTGGATAGGTTGGGTGAAAAAGAAAAAGCAGCAGAATTGGCAAGGAAATATTTTGAGGCTTTCCCTCACATGAATTTCCCTTACGATGCTGGGATAATGCCGTTTATAAATGTATTTATCAGCACGAAAGATTTCGATAGTGTTAAAAAACATATAAGAATTCTTGCGGAAGAAACCAGACAATATATAGCATTCTACGAATCTCAAACAGATAAAGATGTCTTTGATAGTTTCAGACAAGATTATGAATATCGTCTGAGTTCAGTTCAGGACATCATTGATGTTTCAAAAAAAGTCGAGGATCCGGGTTTCGAAAAAGAAATGTCTGATTTATTATCACCTCTTTTAAAATCAGCGCCGCTCAATTAATATAATATCTAATGAAAATTGCCATAGGGTCAGATCATGCAGGTTTTGCATATAAAGAATCAATAATAAAATTCCTTTCTGAAAAAGGAATCAATGTGGTCGACAAAGGAACCTATAGTCTTTCATCAGTGGATTATCCTGATTTTGCACATCCTGTGGCAATAGATGTTGAGGGCAAAACCGTGGAATTGGGTATTCTTATATGCGGCAGTGGCAATGGTGTGTGTATAACCGCTAATAAACACAAAGGAATCAGGGCCGCATTATGCTGGACACCAGAATTAGGTAGTTTGGCAAGAAAGCATAACGATGCCAATATTCTTTGCCTTCCTGCCAGATTTATAAGTAAAGGAAAAACCTTGCTTATTGTTGAATCATTTCTTGAAAGTTCTTTTGAAGGCGGTCGTCATCAGGACAGAGTAAATAAAATATCTTGTTAGTACGTTAATCTATTAAAAAACACCCATGAATAAATATATTATTTTTTTCTTATTGCAGTGTGCAACAACTTTATTGATTGGTCAATATGTGAGTAATGTAAGTCTGCCTGATAAAAATAAACCTGTTGTAAAAGACAATACTGATTTATCATACAGATATGCCCACAGCATTGAAGCTTCCTCTTTAAGAGATCATTTAAGGATCCTGGCATCGGATTCTTTAGAAGGCAGAGAGACAGGGCAGTTAGGAATGGAATTAGCTGCAGATTATATCATAAAAACTATAAGAAATATGGGAGTTATGAGATTTCCGGCTTGTCCTGATTATTATCAAAGTATTGAATTTACGTATTCCAAATGGTTGGACAATGATATTCATGTGAATAAGGAAAGATTCAGATACATGTGGGACTATTTAGCTTTTACAGGTAAAAATGAATCCAAATCTTTGGTAGTTGCCAATGAAATTGTTTTTCTTGGATACGGTATTGATGATCCTAAATACAGTGATTACAAAAAAATGGATGTGGAAGATAAAGTGATTATGATAAACAGGGGAGAACCGTTAAAAAAAGATGGAAAATCATATATTACCGGTGATACCCTTTTATCTGTCTGGAGTGATAAAGATCTTGATAAAAAATTACTTACTGCCAAATCAAAGGGCGTAAAACTTGTATTAATTATAGAGAATGATATTAAAAAGATGTTTGAAGAAAACAGGTCGAAACTTTTGGGCACTCAACTTGAATTGGGAAATACGAAAAACAATATTTTCCAATATCCGAATCATGTGTTTATATCATCAACCATAGCAAAATCTATTATTGGGCAGAATGAAGAAAAAATTCTTAAAGCCAGAAAAAAAATGGAAAAAGGAAAAGCGGAATCAGTGGTTTTACCTTCAGAGCTCATTATCAATCTGACCAAGGATGTGAAAGTACTCGAAGGAAAAAATGTGATTGGCTATATGCCTGGTAAATCAAAAAAAGATGAATATATTATTGTCTCTGCTCATTATGATCATCTTGGTAAAAGAGGGGATGATGTTTTTAATGGTGCAGATGATAATGGCTCAGGTAGTTCAACACTGCTTGAGATGGCCCAGGCCTGCCAGCAAGCAGTGATGGAGGGTAACCGACCGGAAAGGAGCATTGTATTTATTTGGTTTTGTGGTGAAGAAAAAGGTTTACTGGGTTCTGAATATTTTACGAATTTTCCCGTTTTCCCTCTTAACCAAACCATGGTAAACGTGAATGTTGACATGGTAGGCCGGATAGACGAAAAATATAAAGACAACCCGGATTATATATATGTTATAGGATCTGATCGGTTAAGCTCAGAATTACATAAGATTAATGAAGATGTGAATCAGAAATATACTCAACTTACATTGGATTATACTTATAATGCAGAAGAAGACCCTAATAAGTTTTACTACAGATCTGATCACTACAATTTTGCTAAAAATGGAATTCCAATAATTTTTTATTTTAATGGTACCCACCCGGATTACCATAGACCTACAGATGATATTGAAAAAATAAACTTTGACACTATGGCAAGCAGAGGTAAGCTAATTTTTCATACCGTATGGGAATTAGCAAACAGAGCTGATCGTATCGTTGTGGACAAAATAATAAAATAGACTGATGAAATAATTATTCAAATCTTTCCTAACCTGAGGTCAACAAATAATGTATTTTTGATACAAATTTGAATCCATGACATTAGGACAGTTTTTTGAAGTTGTATCTCATAGGCCTTCTATTGCATTCTTCTATTTTTTTGCATTACCATTTACGGCATTGCTTGCCATGATTTTTGGAAAGGCGCAAGGCCATCTTTCACCCTGGAAGTATCTTTACAGTATGTTGGTTTATTTTGCCTGTATCCCGGGAATATTTGCTCTGACACTCAACGCCTATATGTTTCTTTTTGAGAGACAAAAAATCCTTGACACCAATTTGATTACACAGATACTACCTATAATTTGCATGTTGGTAACTCTTTGGTTGATCAGCAAAAACATCAACCTCAATGACGTGCCTGGATTTGATAAGATTGGAAGCCTTTTTTTAATTATTACAACTATAATAAGTATGATGTGGATTCTTGAGAAGACCCATATCTTTGTATTCACCTACATGCCTTTTTACCAGTTTGTTTTATTTTTTATTGGATTTCTGGTCCTGATCCGGTTTTCTTGGAAACAAATGACAAGCTAAATTAAAAACTATTTAATCTCCAATAAAAAATTACCCAGATTGCTAAAGATTAAATTTGATATTAGACAAGATAATTTTTATTTACCCGTTTAGAGCTGCTGCCCCACCAACAATCTCAGACAATTCTTTAGTAATGGCTTCCTGACGTGCTTTATTGTAATTTATTTTGAGTTCCTTCAATAATTCTTCTGCATTTGTTGTGGCATTGTCCATAGCTGTCATACGTGCACCGTGTTCAGATGCGTGATTATCCAGGACAAACTTCTGGAAAGAAGTCTGAAGAATTGTAGGTATTAATTCATTCAACAGTGCTTCTTTATCCGGTTCGAAAATATAATCTGCCTTTGACCTTCCGGTCAATTCTTTTGAAACTTCATTTTTTGAAATGGGTAAAAATTGAATAGTTTTAGGTTCCTGGACTGCAGCATTCCTAAACTGTCCATAACAAACATCTATTCTGTCAAATTCTCCCGACTCAAATTTGTCCATTAACATTTGAGAAACTTCCGATACATGGTCAAAACTCAGATCAGCAAAGAGGTCAACATAGGTATTCACCAAATTGCAATCAGGATATTTTTTTTTCAAAACATCGTACCCTTTTTTACCAATAAAGACCAGGCTTATATTTCCGGCAGCCCTTTGAGCACTGTATTCTCCATCTACTTTAAGAATTACTTCTTTAATAATATTAGTATTAAAAGCTCCGCATAATCCCCTGTTTGAAGTAATAACCACTATAGCTATTTTATTTGCTTGCCTTTCCTTCAAAAATGGAGAGTTGAAGTCTCCATCAAGATTTGAGACAATATTTTGCATCATCTTATCTAAACGATTGGCAAATGGTCTCATCTCAGTGATTGCTTGTTGGGCCCTCCTCAGTTTTGATGCTGAAACCATTTTCATGGCTTTGGTAATCTGTTGTGTTGATTGAACGGATTTTATCCTTTCGCGTACTTCCTTTAATTTTCCTGACATGCCTGCTACTTTGTTTAATAATACAAATAAGTATCAAATTTAATATTGAAGCACTTTAGATTATGTTTAAATTTTCATGTTTGATGGAATTTTAAACATATCCTTGTTTATCTAAACTGACTGCTAATTTCTGCACCTACCCGTTTCAGCGTATTTAAAATGTCATCTGACAGCATACCTTTTCTAATAGATTCCAGGGTTTCTGCTTCTGTTCTTTCAAGGGTAGTAAGAAATATTTCTTCAAATTCTCTTACCTTTTGCACAGGTACATTTCTTAAAAGGCCCTGAGTACCCAAATAGATGATGGCTACCTGTTTCTCTACAGAAACAGGTGAATATTGTGGTTGCTTAAGAATTTCTACATTTCTCTTGCCCTTTTCGAGTACAGATTGTGTTGCTGCGTCCAAATCAGAACCAAATTTTGCAAATGCTTCCAACTCTCTGTATTGAGCCTGATCCAGTTTAAGTGTACCTGCCACTTTTTTCATGGATTTAATCTGAGCATTTCCTCCAACCCTTGATACAGAAATTCCAACATTTATTGCAGGTCTGATACCGGCGTTAAATAGATTTGATTCCAAAAATATCTGGCCATCGGTGATGGATATCACGTTTGTCGGGATATAAGCCGATACATCACCTGCCTGTGTTTCAATGATAGGAAGTGCGGTGAGAGATCCCCCACCTTTAACGAGTCCGGAATTTTTCAATGAATCCGGCAGGTCATTCATGTTTCTTGCAATATCATCATTGGCAATAATTTTTGCAGCTCTTTCCAGCAATCTTGAATGCAGGTAAAAAACATCACCGGGATAAGCTTCTCTTCCCGGAGGTCTTCTTAGTAATAGTGATACTTCACGATAAGCTACTGCCTGTTTTGAAAGATCATCATATATGATAAGAGCTGGTCGTCCTGTATCTCTGAAAAATTCCCCAATAGCTGCCCCTGAAAAAGGGGCATAAAATTGAATAGGTGCAGGATCAGATGCCGAAGCTGAAACGATTGTAGTGTAAGACATTGCTCCTCCTTCTTCCAATGCCTTTACAACCTGTGCAACGGTAGAAGCTTTTTGTCCGGAAGCAACATATATACAATAAACAGGCTCACCCCTGTCATAAAATTCTTTTTGATTAATAATGGTATCTACAGCAATTGCTGTCTTCCCGGTCTGCCTGTCTCCAATAATCAATTCTCTTTGTCCTCTACCGATCGGAATCATAGAGTCAATTGCTTTAATCCCTGTCTGTAATGGTTCTGTCACCGGTTGTCTGTAAATTACGCCCGGGGCTTTCCTTTCCAGTGGCATTTCATATAAAGTACCCTGAATAGGCCCCTTTCCATCTATTGGTTGTCCCAGGGGATTTACTACCCTTCCTGCAAAACCTTCTCCAACACTAATTGATGCAATTTTTGCCGTTCTTCTTACAGTAGATCCTTCTTTAATACCATCACCGGCACCTAAAAGTACCACACCTACATTGTCTTCTTCAAGATTTAATACAATAGCCTGGACACCATTTTCAAATTCCACCAATTCACCAGCCTGAGCTTTTGATAATCCATACACTCTGGCTATCCCATCACCAACCTGTAATACAGTTCCTACTTCTTCTAATTCTGCTTCTGTTTTGAATCCTGATAACTGTTGTTTCAGTATTGCGGATATTTCATCAGGTTTAACATCAACCATATCTGTTTTATTTATTATTTTATTAAAATGTTTTTACATATTGATTGCCAATAAACTCCTTTTTAATTAAATTGAGTTTATGAATAACACTGTCATCGTATGAATTATCACCAACTTCTATTACAAAACCACCGATTAATTTTGGATCCACTTTAGTTATAATATCAAGCTGATCCATCGTAATGCCACTGGAAAGCAGTTTTGATTTTATTTCATTAAGCGAAGATGAATTTAAAGGGGCAGCAGAAGTAACGGTAACAGTAGAAATTCTATTGAAACTTTTAAACTGACTAATGAAATCCGAAGCTATTTCGGGAAGATACATTTCCCTGCCTTTTTTTAAAATGATTTCAAAAAATGCCAGTGTAGTTTTACCAATTTTTCCTTCATATATCAA
>JACMLK010000387.1 GCA_014379665.1 Saprospiraceae bacterium
AACAAACCTTACTTTCCCGGTAAAAGATAGTTTGTCTTGTTGGCCATCAAGGCTTAAATTAAGGCAGATTAAAATAATACTCAACAAATGTTTCATAGATCAAAATTAGTTAAAATAAAGAATAGTTAATTATATTGTATGCTGAAGCGGAAAAATAACTGGTTGAAAGGATAAAATGAATAAAATTTAGATTAATCTAAAAATATAATTACCATTGTTTAAAATAATTATTATTTTGTGGTCTTTTTAAGATTAGTGCTCTGTCAAGAAAAAAAACTTAATGAAATGTTGTTCTTTTTTCAAATATCTGCGTTAAAAATACTCGCCATAGCTAATGCTATGCCTGTGTTTTTTGCCTTGATCTTTTAAAAAATAACTGCCATTATAATTTAACTCTTTTTCTGGACAGAGCACTAAAGTCTTTTTGAATTTCAAAACTCAGTTTGTACATAACTATAATTCAAACCATATGTTCCAACAGATTGTTCAATATTTCGAAAGTATCTCTCCCATTCTGGCAGCTTTTTATGCTACAGTCTTTACATGGTTTCTCACGGCATTAGGGGCTTCGGCTGTATTTTTCTTCAAAAATATGAGTAGGGTTGCCTTGGATGGAATGCTGGGATTTACAGGTGGTGTTATGGTGGCGGCAAGTTTCTGGAGTCTGCTTGCTCCTGCTATTGAGATGAGTGGCGGTGATGGCTTTCAGAAAGTAATTCCGGCTGCGATTGGCTTTTTGCTCGGGGCTTTGTTTATTTTTGGTCTGGATAAGTTGTTACCCCACATGCATATCAACTTTAAAGAATCTGAGGGAAAGAAAACACCATGGCAACGTACTACGTTGTTGGTGCTAGCCATTACGATGCACAATATACCGGAAGGTTTGGCAGTAGGTGTTTTGTTTGGGGGAGTGGCTGCAGGAATTCCTGAAGCGTCTATACCTGCTGCGGTAGTACTTGCAATAGGCATAGGAATTCAGAATTTCCCTGAAGGAATAGCAGTTTCAATGCCATTGAAGCGGATGGGAATGAGCTCACCTAAAAGCTTTTTTTACGGGCAGGCTTCTGCTTTAGTAGAACCTGTAGCAGGGGTGGCCGGCGCGTTGGCGGTCAATTTTTTTACTCCTATGTTGCCATATGCACTTGCTTTTGCTGCAGGTGCCATGATATTTGTTGTAGTGGAAGAAGTAATCCCTGAGACTCAACAGGACAAAAATACAGATATCGCCACTATGGGATTTATTGTTGGTTTTATTATCATGATGACATTGGATGTAGCATTGGGTTAATTGAAATATTAATTGCCTCTTCTTAACTTTAGTCTGTTAAAATAATCTTGTAGATATACTGGATTTAGTATCTTATATCCATCCAAAGCATCGGCTTCATAGGTGAAGTAAGATGAATGGGAAAACCACATCATACATTGATTTTGCTCGTTCAACTCTGATTTTTACCCGTTCAGTTCAAATCAGTACAATTCAAATAACAAAACCTTTTACATTTGAGTTATCATTTGTAAATATTATAAAATGGTCTGTAAATTAAGGATTGGTTGTATGTGGATTTTTGCTGTGATGGTAGGTTGTTCGCATGATTCAACTATCCCGGACATTATACCGATCAGTACTTACAAAACAATAACTCCCACATGTCCTACTTGTATTACAACGCTGTTATGTGCCACTGTAGATGATATTGTGGTCAATAACTCCACGATTTTTTCTACTACAAAACCACAACCGGAAGGACAGGGTTCATGGCAAATGGAAGGGACATCATGTGCGACGTGGACTCCGGACGGAAACCAGACCGAGATTGTCACAACTGCTTTGATTGCCTGCAACGATGAGGTTTGTGATACCACATTTATCACTATTTTCCCACCATTGCCTGTAGATACAGAGACAGGAATTCCCTGCAAGGTTGATGTAATATATTTTGAGAAGGACGTATTACCAATTTTATCAGCGAGTTGTGCCTATAGTGGATGCCATAATGCCGTATCCAGAAAAGACGGAATAATACTTGACACATACGCCAATGTAATGAACACCGGTAAAGTGAAACCGGGCAATTTAAAAGGTAGTAAATTGTATGAGGCCATCACAGAAACAGATTCAGACGATATTATGCCTCCAAAACCCGCCGTTAAATTATCTAATGCTCAGATCGATATTGTTGCAAAATGGATATTGCAGGGAGCTAAAAATGAGACTTGTGATTTCAATTCGGCACCGTGCAATACCGATAATATTAGTTTTAACAATTTTGTAAGACCGGCATTGGCTTCATGTACTTCGTGTCATAAAACTGGAAATACCAGTGGCGGGATTAATCTGGACACCTATAATGGTGTAAAGTCTGCAGCAGAAAGTGGCAGGCTATATGGTGCTTTGAGTTGGGCTTCCGGATTTAAACCCATGCCTCAGGGTGGGTCAAAATTTGGTGATTGCAATATTAAAAAAATAAAAAGCTGGATTGATGCAGGAGCTCAGAATAATTAATTTAAGTTCATACCAAAACATTTAATACTTTTGCAACTTATAAAAGGTAATTTTGAATATGATAAAGAAGTTGTATTTTGCACTAATAGCAGTTGGCATTTCGTTTTCATCATGTTTCTATGATTCGGAAGAAGATTTATATCCCTCTGGTGAATGCAATACTTTGAATGTAAGTTTTGCTAATGATGTTCAACCGATATTGATTGTCAACTGTCTTTCATGTCATAATGCGATTTTATCAGAAGGCACAGTAAATCTTGACGGTCATGCGTTCGTTCTGAAATATGCCAACAGTGGTCAGTTGGTTGGTTCAATAACGCATTCATCCGGTTATCAAAATATGCCGCAGAGTGCGCCAAAACTGGAACCCTGTAAAATTGCAAAAATAGAATCATGGGTCCAGGCTGGAAGTCCGAATAATTAATAAACTTTTATACAATTTCATGAAGAAATTTATTCCTTATATCCTTATCCTAATTGCGTTGGGTATTTTTGCGGGATATTATATGTACAATAAACCGCATGCAGAAACTCAGGGAGCCAAAGCGGATATAACCATCAATCCGGCTGACTTACTGGCTGCTTTTGAACTGGATGAAACAAAGGCAAATGCTATGTATCTCGACAAGATAATTGAAGTCAAAGGAAAGGTGAAATCCATAAATGAAGTGGAGCAGGGAGGAAGTATTTCTTTAGATACCGGAAATGAAATATCATCAGTCATTTGTGAGTTTGAACACGCTGCTTCTATTGACGGTGTAAAAGTGGGTGATGAAGTTATAATAAAAGGCTTTTGTAGTGGTAAGTTAATGGATGTCATTTTAGTCAGATGTTCTTTATAGTATTAACTCTATGATAACAGAGAATTATAACTTCCAATGTAACTGTACCAAATCATACTCGTCTTTTAACAGATGGCATTGACGTCATGTCGGGTTGTTTTCTGATGAGCCAATTTAATTTTTTAATCTTTAAATTTAAAATAATGAATCAATTAATCATAATATTAGCATTTACCTTTGGAAGTTTCCATGCAGGAAATGCTCAGAAATATTTTACAAAAACGGGTTATATTTCTTTTTATTCCGATACGCCTATAGAGAAGATTGCAGGTCATAATAAATCATCCAGTTGCGTTTTTGACCTGAGTTCAGGAAAACTCGAATTTGCATCCCTTATTAAAGGATTTCAGTTTGAAAAAGCTTTGATGCAGGAGCATTTTAATGAAAACTATATGGAGAGTACCAAATTTCCCAAGGCTACTTTCAAGGGTCAGATAGAAAATTATAAACCTATTGATGTAACCCACAACGGCAAGATAAATGTGAAAGTTTCAGGACAGCTTACCATCCACGGCATAACAAAAAATATATCCACAGAAGGGGTCATTACTGTAAATAATAGTAAATTAAATACTTATGCGGAGTTCAATGTGTTAGTTGCAGATTATGGGATATCCATTCCATCTCTGGTAAAGGATCAGATAGCCAAGACTGTAAAAGTGAAGGTCGATGCCTCCCTGGATGTAATAAAATAAATCTATATAATGAAAAACCAAATTTATCTATTATTCCTGAGTATTTTTTTATCGTTTGGACTTCATGCACAGGAAGATGATCTGCTTTCACTTCTTGGGGAAGAAGAAGAAGTCACAGAGTATACCAATGCAAGTTTCAAAACCAACAGAGTGATAAATCTTCATTCATTGGAGAGTACCGCGGGTGGTGTGTTGGATTTTAAGATTGGTCACCGATTTGGTACGCTTAACGGAGGATTTTATGAACTTTTTGGACTGGACAATGCCTCAATCAGATTGGGATTTGATTATGGTCTTTCAGATAGACTCACTATTGGTATAGGAAGGAGTGGATTCCAAAAAACGTACGATGGGTTTGTAAAATACAAATTATTAAGACAAAGCACAGGAAAGCGAAAAATGCCCGTTACTGTTGGCATTTTACTTACCTCAGCCCTGCAAACACTTGACTGGGCCAATCCGGACAGAGAAAATCATTTTTCAAGCAGAATGTATTACACAGGTCAACTTATTATCGGTAGAAAATTGAGTGAGTCTTTGAGTCTTCAACTGAGTCCTACTATGGTGCATAGAAATCTAATTGCTACAAATGCAGAAAAAAATGATGTCTTTGCATTAGGTGTTGCGGGCCGCATCAAACTGAGTAAACGCATTGCTCTAAATGCAGAATATATATACTTACTTCCTGATCAGGTAGCATCTGAGATTACAAATTCTCTTTCTGTAGGATTTGATATCGAAACAGGTGGTCATGTTTTTCAATTACATTTGACCAACAGTACATCTATGATAGAGAAAGGGTTTATTGCAGAAACCACCAATACCTGGTCTGACGGTGGCATCCATTTTGGATTTAATGTCAGTCGTGTATTTACAATAAAGAAAAAGAAACTCGGGTAACAGATAACTCCTACAAAGCTGCTATTTCATTTTATTTTTCATTCCGATAAATGGAATGATACTATACTGAGCATCTAAATTTAAACTTAGTACTGCTATTAATTATAAAAGAATAAGTGCAAGTGTTTAAAAAAACAACACTCACTTTACTTGAAATCACTTTCTTAACATCTTAATTTTAATTGTAATGAGAAATATTTTATTTGGAATCATAGTCATCTTCCTGACTTTTTTAACAGCTTGTTCAAATAGTGATGATGATAATTCCGGCGATGGCTCGTCAGATCCCACAACTGTAACCCAGTCTGTCATTAACGGGGGAGGGTGGAAAGTATCACTCTTTACGGAAGATGGTGTGGATCATACTTCCTATTTTAATGATTTCCAGTTTTTATTTAAAGAACATAGCGAGGTTACAGCTACTAAAACAACTACTATTGTGACAGGTAGCTGGTCCGTATTCAGCGACAGCGGGAAAACTAAATTTTTATTAACCTTTCCTGATATTCAAAAATTTGATGAAATCTCAGAAGACTGGGAATTGCTATCTAAGACTTCAACATTAATCAAACTCAAACATGTCAGCGGTGGAAACGGAGGTTCAGATATACTGGAGTTAATAAAATTATAAGCAGTTCAACCTGATAACTTGATATTCAGCAGACAGAGCCTTCTTCATTTGTAATTTTTTATAAATGAAAGGGATTTTATTTTTTTCCAATTAAAAGGAATCAACATGAGACTAAAGATAACCACAATGATGATCTCTAATACCAGTATATAATCAGGCCATTTGCCCAATAGGTCATAAAATGTTTTTCCCGCCGGTTTGGCATTTAAGTACATATAGTTGGCATTAAAAGCCATGTTGATCGGGTACAGGATAGCGGCCAGGATGTTGATACCTATAAATGATCTCAATGCATCCATCAGACTAATCGTATATTTATATACATAACATCCATATAACGCACCAAGGATAATAACGGTATGTACAGCCCAGTATCGTAGCGCTTCATAGTGGGGCATGGATTCTGTGAGTGTTGGCGTGAAAATAGATTGGGCACAGCCTGCCATTATCCAAAAAAATGTCATTGCCCAGATTGTTTTATGTTTATACCACATGATAAATGGCATAACCAGGGTCAATATATTGCAAAGGTGAAGTGGAAGATCGTTGGCAGGGTCAAAAATACCCGTCTGATATTTATAGAATACTTTGAAAAGTTGAGTCAAGGCACCAAATGAACAGATCAGGGTTATATAAAGGCGTCGTTGTCCATCATTCCAATGATATTTCGCTAAATATAATACCAAACAAATGATAAAAATACAGGTAACAAAGCATACGCCGTGTTCCACACCATAATTGGTAAATCCACCATTATCCACCAGAAAAGAATCCAGCATTTATTTGATTTGTAACAAATGTAATCCAATTATCTTGTAGTATAGAATAATTTTCATTGTTTTTAAAAAATTGAAACTTACACTTTTAATCAATAATGGTTACCTACAACAACATTACATTTTCACACCCTTAAGCGCATCTTGTATGTTCACATCCAGTGCTTTTTGTGCAATGGGGGCAGAATAATCATTCAGATTTTTTATTGCTAGCTCGACATCATCCCTTTTCTCTGAAAGCAGGCTTTGTTTGAGATTATTATTCAGGTTGGATATGTTTGTAATTTCGTCTTTAGTTATAATGTTTTTGTTTTGAACGAGGAATTTTTCTGTTGCAAGAATCAGGTTGTTTGCTTCATTAATTGATTCCAGTAATGCTCTTTTTCTGACATCCTGATCTGCATTTTTTATTGAATCTATTAGCATTCTGGCCATTTCTTCTTCAGATATGCCATAAGTTGATTTTATTTCTACTGTTGTTTCCACGTTTGATCTGAGTTCTTTAGCTTTGACTGTAAGGATACCATCAGCATCCAGCATGAACTGGACTTCTATCTTAGGTATACCCGCAGACATAGGAGGAATGTTTTTTAACGTAAATTCTCCCAGCTTCCTGTTATTTTCCACAAGATCCCTTTCGCCCTGAAACACAGAAATTCTTAAATTTTTCTGTCCATCCACGGAGGTTGTATATTGTCTGCCTGCCCTGTGTGGTACTTTAGAATTCCGACCGATAATTGTGTCCATCAATCCTCCAACTGTTTCGATGCCAAGCGAGAGGGGTGTTACATCCAGAAGCAAGATGTCCTTTCTGTTCCCTGCCAGTATATCTGCCTGAATAGCCGCACCGAGTGCTACTACTTCATCCGGATTCATACTGTCATCGGGTGTCCTTGCAAAAAAGATTTCTAATCGTTGTTTGACCATAGGGATCCTGGTTGATCCTCCTACAAGGATTACTTTGTCTATCTGCTGTACTGGAATTCCTGCATCAGACATAGCCTGTCTGCAACTGTCCATGGTTTTTTCAATGAATGGAGCGATCAGATCTTCTAACGTGTTTTTATTAAGAGCTAACAACTCACCATTTAAGTGAACAGAAAAATCCTCGGAATAGCTCAATACTTTTTTGGCTTCTTCTGCGGCGAGTCTCCATTCCTGATAGAGTACAGGATTTGCTTCAAGTTGCTGAATGCTTTTTTGATGTACATTACACCAATGGATCACAATGGCTCTGTCAAAATCATCCCCTCCCAAAAAAGTATCACCGTGAGTAGACATTACTTCAAATATTCCATTTTCGA
>JACMLK010000388.1 GCA_014379665.1 Saprospiraceae bacterium
ACCGAGCAACCGAACAACCGAACGACGAACACTTGAACAACAACTCGAACTACGAACACTCGAACAACCGAATGACGAACACTCGAACCGCCGAACGACGAATTAATTTTCAAGATGCTCTGCTGACCTTATCCAAACTTAGTGATTCTTAGTGAACTTAGTGGTAAAAAGAGAAATCCTTTAAGCAAGGACCCATCGAAGTAACAATACTTTCAGATGTCCCTTTTTGTTGTTTCAATCGTCCCCGCTTGAAACCTTATAAAAAAACCTCCCAAGCACTATGTGACAGGCAGGTATGTCCGTAATCCCGCTATCCCGCAAACTCGCTGTCTCGCCGACCCGAACACCCGCAATCCGCAAACCGCGAACCGCATCATATCCCCTCCACCTCAAACGACAACGTCTCCCATTCCAGCATTTTCACTTCAAGTTCATCCTGCAGTGTTTTATACTTTTTGTTGGTTTCCATAAAATGAGGATCAGAATAAAAATTAGGTTCAGACAATTTAATTTCTAAAACCTGGATCTCTCCCTCAAGTTTCTCAATATGTCTCTCAACATACTGAATTTGTTTTTTTATTTTTTTTGAGTCTTCAGAATCAAGTTTACGAACCATTACCGGAGTATCAACTGATGACATGATATCCGTTTTCTGAAGTTCCACTTCCCTCATATTATCCATTTTTTTCTTACTCAGGAAGTAGTCTATATCACCCAGAAACTCTCTGATCTTCCCACCTTTAAATTCTACCACTTTTGATGTTAGTCCGGTTAAAAATTCCCGGTCATGAGATATGACCAATAACGTCCCCGCATAATCTTTCAACGCCGTCTTTAATATTTCTTTGGAATAAATGTCAAGGTGATTGGTAGGCTCATCCAGAATTAAAAAATTGCAGGGTTTCATAATTAGGGAAGCCATGGCCAACCTGGCCCTTTCTCCACCGGAAAGTACGGATACTTTTTTCTCAGCATCATCACCTGAAAATAAAAATGACCCCAATACATTTCTTATTCTCGACCGCATTTCCTCCGGTGCTTTATCTTCCATAACCTGCAACACGGTGCTTTTAGGATCGAGCAATTCAGACTGATTTTGTGCATAGTAAGACAGGTGCATATTGGAACCTTCTTCCACTAACCCTGAAGTGGGAGCCAGCAACCTGGCTATGATCTTGGCCATTGTAGTTTTTCCCTGGCCATTCTGGCCGACAAACGCTACCCTATCTCCTCTTTCAAGTGTAATGTCAACATGACTGAAAACAACTTTTTTTCCAAAAGATTTGGATACATCCACGGCTCTTATCACATCTCTGCCCGAACGTGGAATCTCTGCAAAACGGATGGTCATTGCTTTGCCGGCTTCTACCGGTATTTCAATTCTTTCCACTTTCTCCAGCAATTTCTGCATGCTCTGTGCCATTTTGGTTTTGGTAGCACTCGCCATAAATCTGTTGATCGTTTTCTCTTTTTGGGCAATATCTTTTTGTTGGTTTTCGTAAGCAGCCAACTGAATCGTTTTTTGTTTTTCTTTTTCTTCCAGAAATTTGCTGTATCTGAGTTTGTAATCAAATACACCTCCCATTTCCACTTCAATAATACGAATGCATACATTCTCCAGAAACTGAATATCGTGAGAAATCACCATCACTGTACCGGGATAGTCAATCAGATAATTTTCCAACCATATAATGGATTCTATATCAAGGTGATTTGTAGGTTCATCCAGTAGCAAAAGATCCGGCATACGCAACAATAGTTTTGCCAGTTCTATACGCATTTTCCATCCTCCACTCAGTTCTGCCACCTTCTTAGAAAAATCACTGTCCACAAAGCCAAGACCTTTTAATACTTTAATAGTCTCCACTTCGAGTGCTGAAATATCAAAATGTTCCAGTCTTCCTGAAAGATCTGCCAGTTCTTCAAGCATGCGGCTGTAGGAAGTACTTTCATAGTCATCTCTGGTAGTGAGTTGAAGATTGATATCATCCAACTGCTCCTGAAGTGCTATGGCTTCAGAATGACATGTCATCGTCTCATCCAGGACTGTTTGCATTTCATTCAGCTCAAACTCCTGTTTCAGATAACCGACAGTCGTTTTTGTTGGAAATTCGAGACCACCACTATCAGGCAGGCTTTGTCCGGCTATGATCTTGAGAAGTGTAGATTTTCCGGCCCCATTTCTCCCTATCAACCCAATCCTCTCCTTTGGACTGATCATAAAACTGACTTCGTCCAACAGTATTCTTTCTCCATATTTAACAGATATATCTCTGAGGTAGTACATGTATTTTTTTTGTTTATTTTAGCTTATTACGAAAGGTCAGTGCATGTACAATCCGGATAAGCAATCCGTCAATGCTGCATTTTATCAGTGAATCACTAAGCCATTAATTCAGACTCACTGAATCAGGCATCTGTGCAATAACTGTGTATGTATTTCCTTTATTATTCAAGACCGTCTGCCAAAGGATAAATGGTTTGGTTTTAAATAAATAGTTGGGGTCCATATCATCTACCAACCAGGTTAGTTCTTTAAGTTCCTCTTCAAGCTGGCCTTCTGTCCATCCTGAATACCCTACAAAAAAACGGATATTTACATCCTTTATTAGTCCATTATCCATAAGAAATTTTAACTTTTCAAAATCACCTCCCCAAAACACCCCGGGGCATACTTCCAGACTTTCATCAAGTAAGCCTCCTACATTGTGTAAATAATGTATACTATCTACTGCAACCGGTCCCCCCATAAATACCGGAGCTTTGCATTCAGGAAATTCAGCTAATAATTCATGTATCCTGATTTCTAATGGCTTATTCAGCATAAACCCTGTAGTCCCAAGATCATTATGTTCACATATCAGGATGACGGCCCGTTTAAAGTTGGGATCCAACATGAAGGGTTCTGCTATAAGTAATTTTCCTGCTGTAATATCCATTTTTTACATTGTTTGGGTGTATGCTGTCCTGTCCACTTTTTTAATTAATCCTGACAAAACTTTACCTGATCCTCCTACTTCCACAAATGTGTTATATCCATCCAACAGCATATTTTCAATGGTTTGCGTCCATCTCACTGCACCGGTAAGCTGGGATATAAGATTTAATTTTATTTTTTCAGGATCGGTTTCACATTTTGCATGCACATTCTGGTAAATCGGGCAGGTTGGTACTTTAAAAGATGTTTGCGCGATGGCTTCAGCCAATTCAATTCGGGCAGGTTCCATGAGTGGACTGTGAAAAGCCCCTCCTACTTCGAGTTGTATAGCTCTTTTTGCACCCGCTTCCAAAAGTTTTTCCATACCAATGGCTACACCGGACAAAGAGCCTGAAATAACCACCTGACCCGGACAATTATAATTGGCAGCAACTACAAAATCATCTATGCCGGCACAAACTTTTTCAATTTCTTCGTTTTCAAGTCCGAGAATAGCTGCCATGGTTCCTGGTGAAGCTTCACAGGCTTTCTGCATGGCAACGGCCCGAGTGTACACTAATTTCAGTCCATTTTCAAAACTCAATGTTCCATTTGCGACCAGCGCTGAAAACTCACCTAAGGAATGCCCTGCCACACCGTCAGGTGAAGTAACACTATTTGATTTGAGTGTCGCAATAGAGTGCACAAATAAGGCAGGTTGGGTGATTTTCGTTTGTTTCAATTCTTCAGCCGTACCGTAAAACATTACTTTTGACAACTCAAATCCCAGTATTTCGTCTGCAGTCAGAAATATCTCTTTAGCAGTTTCATTACTTTCAAAAAGTGAAAACCCCATTCCTTCAAACTGTGCCCCCTGACCAGGAAATACAAAAGCAGTCATATATTATTTTAAAATTAAACTTAAAAATTCATTTCTGGTTTCCATTTTTCGGAATTCGCCTGTAAATGCAGAAGTAGTGGTAGATGAATTCTGTTTCTGAACGCCTCTCATCATCATACACATATGCGCAGCTTCTATAACCACAGCTACACCCAATGGTTTGAGTGCATCATCTATGGCATGTAATATTTCGTGCGTCATTCTTTCCTGTACCTGAAGTCTTCTGGCAAATACATCAATCACCCTGGGAATTTTACTGAGGCCTACTACAAATCCGTCCGGTATATAAGCAACATGAGCCTTACCAAAAAATGGCAATAAATGATGCTCACAAAGTGAATATACTTCAATATCTTTTATGATGACCATCTCGCTGTAATCTTCTTTAAAAAGTGCCGACCTGAGTATCTCTCCTGCATCCTGACTATATCCTTGTGTAAGAAACTGCATAGCCTTAGCAGCAC
>JACMLK010000389.1 GCA_014379665.1 Saprospiraceae bacterium
ACCACACAAATCGTATCATTACCATTTCCGGTGAATAGCACAGGGTTGTTATTGGCATCTGTAACCATCCAGGTATAGGTACAACCAACAGCATCGGTCCAGTATTTGGATGAGTCCCCTTCACAAACTGTGGAAACCCAATAAATATTGGGTCCGGGAAGATCTTCTACTAAAATTTGCATTTGTACCGAATCTACACAACAACATAGCGGATTGCCCAAGGGGTCATAATTGCTTGAATATGCATATAATGTAACCGTATAAGTTCCCGGCAATGAATAATTATGTGTCGGATTTGGCATAGTAGTATTATTCCCATCCCCAAAATCCCAGTAATAACTACTTGCTCCGCTACTTGTATTTGTAAAACTGATCGGGCTATTGAGGCAAACACAATTCATGGTTGTAGTAAAACCCGCCACAGGGGCAGGCAAAACTTCAATGCAGAATATTTCTGTAGTGGTGGTTATCCCATTATTGGTCATCAATTGTATTGTAGTCGGCCCCACCGTATTCCAGATCACGTCAATAATTGATTGATTGCTGGGTGTAGGAAAAACATAAGTCCCGCCGTTCACAGTCCATGTATAGGTGTATCCGGCAACATAATCCACATAATAAGTAACCTTACTATCCTCGCAGGCATAAAAAATTGGCTTTTGTACTCCGCCTATTGGCCCTCCCGGGTCCACATCACTCAGATCAATATTGGTACAATTAGGTTTGGGGCACTTCACCGTGATATGAATGAATGCCATAAAATTATTTCCAGTGTATCCCGTAAGTCTGTATTTCAACACATGATCTCCACAGCAATTTTCAGCACCTTGCTTCCACATTAATTCCCCGTCATCAAGAAGAATAAAACATGGTGAGGGAGTCATTAAAGAAGCATGAACCATGGGTGGAATGTTATCATTATCCAGTACATTATAATTTATCGCTTCACCCTCCATGATACACACAGTATCGTTGACCGCCCCATCTTGTCCATAACCGTTTGTGAAATTAAAAAAAGATATTAAAACAAAAGTCAGAGTGTTAAAATTTTTCATGACACCTTTTTATGATGGTTAGTAATAAGCTTAATTAATATGAAATATTAACAAATGGATTGGTATTTGAATTTAGTGTGGCCGATGTTAAGATGGTAGCCAACATATTTCCCGGTCCAATAGTAAAATCCTGGACAGTATTACCGGATGCGGAATTCTTTATCAAAAGCCAGGCCGTACCGGAAATATTATAACCAATGTTATTATCTGAACTCAAATTTTCTTCTAATTTACCACCATTGAATGCTGAGAAAAAACCTGAACCTAGATTGGAGTCAGATGAACAGTTTTTAATATCAATATCCTGCCCGCACTCAAATCCGTGGTTGGTATTTGACCTTGCATTGTTATTATATGATTTTGAAGCATTAAATAAATAAAACCCTGAAAGGGTGTTCTCAGCACTTACATTATCAAATAAGTTATTATTGGCTCCTGAATAAATGCCATTTCCGGTGTTTTTGTACGAATTGTTTGCCTGAAGGATACTATTTGTACCAGCTTTTATGCCATGTGAGCCGTTTAAAGATGTCGTATTATTTGAAATATTTGCTCCAACTCCAGCATCTATTCCTTCATTACTATTATATGAAGCCAAACAATGTTGAATCGTTGATGCCGAGTCTGTGTCAATTCCATCCAAACCATTATTTAAGGCAATACAATCTGAAATCACAGCATTTTTTCCTGTAAATATTCCATCATTACCATTACTTTTTATTATAATATTAAAAAATCTGGATGAGGTAGTATATTCAGCATTTATACCCTCATCTGCCCAATTGACAATATTACCGTTATACACTGTTATTTGTGATTGTGCACCGGATACAAAAATTCCTGAATCATTATTAGAGACAAGACCTGAAATTGTATTAAAGTTTAAATCTATGCTTACGTTTGAGCTATTTATATCAATTCCCTGCAAACCTGATAGGTTTTTGGTCACAATATATGATCCTGGAATATTTATGACAAATGGTATGGTATCAATGGGGATTTTATATCCGGAACTGAGACTTGGTGTGTCAGTTGACGAAAGTAATTTCCATTTTGGTAATACAGGTGTACCTATATTGAAGTAATATCCCGGCGAGTTATCTGTCTGATAAATGATCAAAGAATTTGCAGGTAACATTATTCCATCTCTCTGGACTTTTGTCATCCTCGGTATTAACAGACCTTTATCTGTGGCTGTTAGATCCAACACAGAAGAAATATTCGGAGGCATGGCAGAATTATTGATTGCCACCTGAGAATCTCCGGGGTTGCTAAACAATAATAAAATTACAATAAGGTAAAAGTATCTGGTCTCCATATGAAATAAATTTTAATTATTTTATTCAAAATTCTAAAATTGACCTTTGGAATCTGACAATGAAGTGAATTGATAACTATATTTGCCAACAGAAAATACAAGCTTTTCCACTATTTTGCATGCTAAACTTTGAA
>JACMLK010000390.1 GCA_014379665.1 Saprospiraceae bacterium
GTAGCAGCAGAAGACCCTGCTTATGTGGCAGGTCAACTGACCTATTCGGTTGATGGGGTGACAGGTGGATTATTTCCGAAACGTCTCTTATTTGCGGCTACTTCTTCCGACGTAAATTCAAACGCGCCTGCAGTTGTACCGGTAACTACCAAAGTATGGTGGATGCCTAATTAATTAATCTTACAATAACAAACAGATGAACTTTAAACCCGTTTTATTTAAAATAATGCTATTTTCTCTTGTCATATTTTCAGGATGCGAAAAAGACAGGGAAACAGAAAATATATCCACGATCACCTATTTTCCTACTATTCAGTTGAACGGAGATCAGTGGAATACAATTAAACAAGGAGGGGCCTGGTCAGATCAGGGAGCTACTGCCAACGAAGGAGAATCCTCTATCAATTTGATTACTACCGGGTCGGTTGATGTAAATACTCCGGGAGTATACACCATTCAATATACTGCCATAAACAAAGATGGTTTTTCGGCTTCTGAGTACAGATATATAGGTGTGATATCGCCCAGCGTAGAAGGGAAAGATATTTCAGGACAGTACAAACGAAATGCAGGAGCTTTGGGGGTTTCCACCGTTACTAAGATCAGCGATAATTTTTATTATAGTAATAATGTGGGCGGTGTAGCTGTACCTGATCCAAGTTTAGGGGTCTATTTTTATCATTATGATACAGGATTGCTGGATGTTCCGTTTCAAAGGACACCAGGAAATGCTTTTGAATGCCTGAATGAAACCATTACGGAAGGGGAAAAATACTCCTGGGTGGTCATCAATTCAGGATACGGTGCCGCTCTTCGTACATTTATCAAACAATAGGGGAAACCTGATTTTTAAAAACTTAAATTGAGTAAAAATGAAAAATTTAATAGTTCCATATTTTATTGGGATATTTTTAACACTAAGTGTAATGTCCTGCGACCTGACCAATACACCTGACATAGAAGGAACTCAACTCCAGGAAATGTGTGGTGAGTGGTGGTTCAGAATATCTTCCGGAGGGGATCTGGTAGTACCAAATTATTTTATGGTGACTACATCCAATACCGCTGCAAATACCAATACTGATCTCCTGCTGGATGATCACGGGACCTGGCCTTGCAAAATTAAGTGTACTGTGGATCTTTCGTCGATGACATTTATATCACAGAACAGTATCTCCAAT
This sequence comes from Saprospiraceae bacterium, assembly GCA_014379665.1. Classification (GTDB taxonomy): domain Bacteria; phylum Bacteroidota; class Bacteroidia; order Chitinophagales; family Saprospiraceae; genus OLB9. The sequence goes on from JACMLK010000390.1 coordinate 1,182, forward strand.
TTTTATGATGAAGATATTTCAGTGAATATAAAAGAAGGAAAAATATTAAAAGATGCAGCTACTACCACAGGTGGGAATGTATCTGACTCAATATACATAAAATTCGAATTCGCAGATGATCCCGGAACGGAATATATCTATGCAGGATATAAACGAACAGGATTTCTCGAGGACGAACACTAAAGATTTTATACTAAAAATTGTTTGGTTGACCGTGACCCAAAAGTGGGATCACGGTTTACTTTTTTTTGAAGAATAGTCTATTCAATTCATTATGAATAAACAGCAGACCGGGACAAGTGGTTTCCAGTTAACCAGAGTACGCTTTCCCAAAGCGATGATACCTTTATCCGGTCTTTAGTAAAGTTTGACGCGAAGTATATTTGATGCTCTCATGGGTAACGAAATAAACATATGAATATGGTTGGAGCTTTGGCTACCTTAGATCTATTTATATTATTAGTTTTGCAAAAGACCTAATAAGGTCCAACCCAATGAATATATGACACAAAATCCCAACAGCGCTACATCAACAGCTTCTTCATCCATTGTGAATCCACATGATATAGTTGCACTTCTTAAATTAGATTCTTTATTTTCTTTAATATTCAATACATATAGAGCTCCGCCTAACTGGATAAGACCACAGGGATTTGTATCCTTATGCAGAATTATTTTGGAACAGCAAGTAAGCCTTGCCTCTGCCAATGCGCATTATCTAAAATTGAATGAGTATCTGGAAGCGATTACACCTGATCACATTTTAAAGCTTTCAGATACAGAGATGAGACAATGTCAGATTAGCCGTCAAAAATCTGTGTATCTCAGGGCTTTGTCATCTGCGCTTATAGAAAAACGACTGATATTGGAAGAACTGAGTGGGATGTATCATACTGAAGTAAGAAGTAAACTAACCGCCATAAAAGGCATAGGGGACTGGACTACAGATATTTATCTGATGTTTTGTCTTCAGTCGAAAGATATATTTCCTATCGGAGACATTGCGGTTGTGAACACGGTCAAAGAGCTGACCGATGCGAAGAAAAGAGAAGACATATTATTGCTGGCAGATAAATGGAAACCATATCGTTCTTTGGCGTCTTATTTTCTGTGGCACTATTATCTTAAAAAGAGGAACAGGCTATCGGAATGATTGGGCATGAAATAAGGAGATAAAATGTTTTCTGATTTTATCATTTTTTCATGAAGGGAAAAATAAACATGTAAAAAAAAGCTTACCACTCTGCACTTATTTTTTATTTTTGTAATGGATAAAAATGGAAGCATAACAACAGCACCCGCTGATGCATTCATGATCTTTTTTTGATATCGTTTAAGGACAATCTTTCATATATGGACACCCTGGATTTTCAACCGGTGATAAAAACAAAAGCAACAGTGATCAAATCTGCTGCTGACAAAAAAAATGATTCCGTAATCATGATAGCCGAAATTGGTCCGGGAGTTGCCGGTCCTCCTTTGCATTATCATCCGTCACAACATGAAACCTACGAAGTATTGGAAGGAGAGGCAGAATTTATATTGGGAAATCAAACCATAATGGTTAGACAGGGAGAAAAGATTGAAATACCGCCAAACATACCTCATACTTTTATAAACAGGTCCAATGACTGGCTGAAAATGAGAGATACGCATCTACCGGCCCTTACCTTTGAAGATATGATGCGTGAACTCCATCAATTAGTACAGGGCGGTAAGGTGACAGGTTTCAACAATCTGAAGTCATTGATTTATCTGTCGATGTTATGGGTAAAACATAAAGAACTTCAGCAATCAGTCAGCCCACCGTTTTTTATCATGAAGGGCATGAATGTGATTGGAAGATTAATAGGCTACAGATTGTGAACTAAATAAACTGTTCACATCATGAGAGAAAATAACAAACTAATTATTGTAAAATTGATGCATACCCTGGTATGGCTGTTTTACAATGTGGTGATATTTTATTTACTATATGCAGTGATCATAAATAAGATTGATAGGTGGGTATGGATTTGTTTGGGTTTAATTGTATAAGAAGGCATAATAATACTGGTATTTAAAAAGATGTGTCCCATTACATTAATCGCCAGGAAATATTCCGATTCACAGTCTCATAATTTTGATATTTATTTACCCGAATGGCTTGCGAAGTACAATAAACAGACATACACCACCATCGTATTGATCGCCGTTTGCATTCTGATATGGCAGTTGTTCAAAATAGATTAGTGATAGTTTGCATTGGAGCGTTTTAACATATCAGTACACAGTCCTTAGAAACGATCTTTACCCGTTTGTATATCGTTACAAAGATATTTATCAATCTGCCTTGATGTTGATCTCCATACCGCTTTTCTTTTGAAAACCTTTTATGTTATATGAAAAGCCCAGCATCACGTATCTTCCAAGTACATTGGTACGTGTGATGTCCGTATAATTGAGTTGTGAGTTTGCAGTAATACCTTTATTTTTGTCCAGAATATCAAAACAACTTAATATGGCCCGCAATTTTTTGTCCCTGGTGACAAAAGATGTGATGCTCATGGTCCAAACCGGGATTACTGTATTATTAGTGGCAAAAGAAGGTTTGATGGTGAGGTAATCAAAATTGGATTTAAGGCTAACCCAATCTTTGATGTTAATGCCTGATTCAATATAAAATGTCTTCTCAGTATAAGATTGATTAAGAGATTCATTTTGAGCGAATCTTGATTCAGAACGATTAGTTTTGTATCCCACCAACAGGTCCACTACATCTTTGTTGCGGTTTTCCAAAGAGAAGTTGTATCCGTATCCCAATCGTCGAGTCTGATTATTTTGTTCATTGATGACAGAAATACCCTGATTATAGTTACCCCGCAGAATCATTTTTGCTTTAATTTTAAGCGGCCTTACAGGCGTATCGTATTCAAGTCTGCCTGAAGTGGTGGATTCGTTTTTGATGTTGACCGGGGTATATATTCTTGCGAGTGAACTGTCAATCGTTAAGGATTCCGTTATTTTATTATGGGTGTAGTTGGTCTGTAAACTGGCATAAAACATTGTAAAATTGAAAGCATCGTACTTCATATAAGAGAGCGTTGAATTATGCCATTGTTCAGGTTTGAGATTGGGATTTCCAACATATATGGCCAATGGATTACTGTTATTGATGACGGGTTGGAGTTGATTGAGTGAAGGTTCATTCATTTCACTGAAATAATTAAAGTTCAGGTTTTCAGACATGCCAAAACGATAATTAAAGAACGCATTGGGAAGCACTGCCTGAAAATGGTTAACAATTTTGTTTTCATCATTATTTATAATGCCATCGAGCGTGGAGTATTTATATCCTGTGCCCAGGGTGAAATTATATTTTTCGCGACTCAAGGAATAGTTTAGGCCAAGGTTCCTTTGTGTATAATCGCGTTGATATAAGGTCGAAAGGAATTGATTTCTGACAAAATTTTCATTTACTATATCAAAATAGTCCGTACTGGTCCGGTTGTTTTGATTGGCAAGGGTTGTTTTAAACTGGAGGTATTGTTTTTTACCAATGGGTTCTGTATAAGATACTTCTGCTTTATAATACAAACCATGATTGGAACCAAGTTGGTTCTGAAGCAACCGATCAGTCTGTGAATGCGGGAAATATATATTATTCAGAGATGCAACATCGCTATCAGATTTGTTGTCAGAGAGATTCAGCACTCCGTTTATACTGTACGTACGACCAGGTTTATTGGTCTTTTTTTGCCATAGGACGTCAGTAGTAATCCTGAAATTGTCACCTGACATATCAAAGGTATTGGCATTATCATTGATGCGGAGTTGATCAGGATAGTAGGCATTGCTTATGGCATCAGAAATCAAATTATTGGTGCCAAAAGAGCCATTGGATTTGACGATCAGATTTTGAGTCGAGTCAGGTTTGGTTTTGAGTCTCAGGGTAAAGCTAGCGGATGAATTGTCTGAGATTTGGTTATCACTCGATTCTGTAATAAAACGACTATCGGGTAGGAGGTTTTCACGGGTCGCATTGCGGTGGAGATCGTTTTTGAAGTGATTGCCAAATACAGAACCTTCCAGAGATATTTTTTTAGAAAAGTCAGTATTGATATTAAAGCCGCCGGCAAACGATTTTTGTATACCCTGATTATTTTCAAGACCAATAGGCAATCCGGAATCCTGATCCAGATTGACCATAAATCTTCCGCCACCACCGCTCATTAATGCCCCGATACCACCCATAAAATCTATGTAATCATTGATAGAAAAATTCTGCTCATTGATATTGTTTGCCATTCCTATAAATGATGTTCTTAGATTTGGAGTAAACCGGTTGATATTGGCCCTTCCTTTGAATCTTTCCTTGGTACCTCCTGCCGCTTCTGCGGTGCCGAAATACCCTATCTTTTTATCATCTTTAAGTTTGAGATTGATCGAACGCTCTTTCTGACCGTCTTCAATTCCGGTAAACTCTGCGCGATCGGATTTTCGGTCAAATACCTGTACCTTGTCAATCGCATCGGCATCCAGATTTTTGGTAGCAATCTTAGTGTCTTTACCAAAAAATTCCTTACCGTCAACGAATACGTTTTGTACCGTTTCGCCTAATGCTTTCACTGAACCATCACGCTGGACTTCCATTCCCGGAAGCTTGCGGAGCAGGTCCTCAGCCATATCACCCGGTTTGACTTTAAATGCAGCAGCATTGTACTGCAATGTATCTTTGCCAAATGACATAGGGCTTATATAATCCTTTATTTCAATGGCATCCATTACTTTAGCATTTGGATGAAGTTGTATGGTACCAAGATCAACATCTGTTTCTTTTAGTTTTACCTCCTTCCAAACGGTTTCGTACCCCAAAAATGTGATTTGGACCAGATAATCGTCTGCATCAATCCCGACAATAGTAAATTCACCTTTTCTGGTCGAATTGGTGAATTCCACCATTGTAGAGTCTTTGGCATGCAGGAATAGGACTGAAGCATATTCCAATGGAGCATTGTTTTCGTCGGTAATTTTTCCGGATATTTTTTGTGCATGCAATCCGTTCAGAATTAAACATAACAAGGCAGAAAATAAAATAACAAGCCTCATGAGAAATTATTTTGATTTTTATAAATATTTCAGATAAAAGTTCAGGACTTAATCTTATTTATCGAAGTAGTCAGCTAATAACCTGGTTGCACTCAATGTCTTTCTTCCCGGATGATCATTTTTACGCCATTTCCTTTGCCATTGACAGCACCCATTTCTTTCATTTTTTGTTCTCTTATTTTGTCATATTCAGCCCTGCTTACTTTTTTTCCTTTATCGGGTTTTGTAAACTTAAAACCATCAGGAAAGGCTTCAATCGAAGTAGCTGTGCTCATTCTCTCTCCTTCGTCATATTCCAATGCCAGGATAAGCCCGGGCAAACCAGTCATACCTCCGGGTCCAGTACCTACAGGAATTTGAGATGAAAACCAGGCGACTACATGTTGTGAAGTATCATTGAGCACGGCTCTTTGACAGGGATATTCAAGAATGGTTTTCTGTTCTCCCGTAACTTTCCATTTGTATTTTTTGGGTTTGTCGGAGATCAGAAAATCTTTGCCCATCAAATCCTGTGCTTGAAGGAAAACACCATCTTCTTTATTAATATAAATAATACTTTCCGGTATCTTCATGACGATCTGAAAAGTGCCGCCATCTTCTTCATGCTGAATGTCGAGATCTTTTGGCTTTTCATTATTTTTAAAAAGTGATTCGTTTGAGTTAAATATAAGTACCTTATCTACAGATTGGGATGAAGGAAACATTTTAGAAATTTCCGGTCTTTCCTCTCCTATATCAATATTAAGTTTAATAGTTTCTTTGTAGATGATTTTCCCACTTAAAACCTGCTGACCAAAAGAAATGACCGATAACTGAATGGACCATAATAACAATGAATATTTCATGATATTTAATTTTTGATGATGATGAATGACGCAAAAGTATAATCAACTTCCGGTTAAGCAGGTTAAACAAGGTTTATCTAAGGTTAATTAAGGTTAAAGAGTGAATCAGGGCATCAAAATATATGTACTTTTGTTGGTATAATGTTTTACATGCATCATAGGTTTTCAAATTTGAACCATATTGTTCTGGCAGGATTTAGTTTGCTGTTGCTGGCTTGTTTTCTGGCTTACTACCTGATATCAGCATACAAAACGGCTGAAGACAACCTGAACAAAGAAGTCAGATATATTTTTACCAATGCTCTAAAGAGTACGGAATCCAGGGTTTTTGACCAAATGATTTTTGATTTAAAAGGAATATCATGGTTGAACAAAGACAGCAACCTGAATATTCAAATTGCCAGTCATCGGGCAGAAAAGATTAATTTTGATACTTCAGCAGAAATAAAAACCATCATAAACAAAAAAGGCGCATTGGTCATTGCAAGACATGAAAGTACCTCAGCCAAACCGGCTATGAAGGTGAAAATAGAATTAAAAAATGATTCCACAGACTGTGACACATTGCAAGACGTCTCGCTTCATTCCTTTACGTCTAATTTTGCAGAAGTTGAAAAGTTGTTTAAAGAAAACCTTAAATCTTCAGGTCTTGATGTTCAGTATTCTATCAAAAAGGATTCATCACATGTCAACCGCAAAAATGCTGATGCTTATGAAGACGTCTTTACCAATGAATTTTATTATATCAGTACCGGAAATAACACACCTGTTATCCTTGGCAATATATTACCGGATATCGTCTTGTCATCGTTACTGTATCTTGTAGTTATCTGTGCTTTCGTGATTATCATCAAGTCTGCGAAGAAACAGAAGGAACTCTATGACATGAAACAGGATTTCGTACGCAATATGACCCATGAATTAAAGACGCCAATTGCCACTATTAGTGTGGCCATGGAAGCTATCAATAACTTTCATGCCGGTCAAAACGAATTGATCAGAAAGGAATATTACCTTATTGTTGAAAACGAAAATAAAAAGCTAAACCTGCTGGTAGACAGGGTGTTATCGGTATCACAACATGTGGATACATCTGATTGTACTCTTGTAAAAGTCAATGTCATTTCATTGATTTCTGATGTGTTGGATTCTTTCAGGTTGCGTGCCGTAGATAGGGGAGTTCAACTTCATCTACTAAATACGAATGGGATTGCAGAAGTAAAAACTGATCAACAAAAACTGCAGGTCATCCTGCAAAACCTGATTGATAATGCCATAAAATACACCAAAACTGAAAATGCTTCAGTCAAAGTATCTACAGCATTAACATCCAATCAATTGACCATTGCGGTCATGGATAATGGTGCGCCTATAGAGGAAAAGTACGTGGACAGGATATTTGACAAGTTTTATCGTATTCCTCATGGTGATAAACACGACGAAAAGGGGCATGGTTTGGGGTTGTATATTGTGGCACAACTTGTCAGGTCACTGAATGGGGATTTCCGGCTTATCACGTCGAAAAATGGTAACAATTTTGAACTTAACATACCGGTCGAACTTATTCCATGATAAAAGTACTGTATGTGGAGGATGAAGAATCTCTTGCAAAAATAGTGAAAGAATCGCTGCAAAGCAGATCATTTGATATACTCCACTTGTCGGATGGTCGCGAGATATCGGCATCATTCAGATCATTCCAGCCTGATGTATGTTTGTTTGATGTGATGATGCCGGTCAAGGATGGTTTTACTTTAGGAAAAGAGATCAGGTCTATTGATCCTAATATCCCTATTATATTTATTACCGCAAGAAACCAGACTACCGATGTCCTTGAAGGATTTCAGTCAGGCGGAAATGACTACATTAAAAAACCATTTAGTTTGGAAGAGCTTATAGTCCGGATCAATAATTTGTATCATATTTCTTCTTCCGGTCGAATGGTTCAGCATCCGGATGGTGCTGTAAAGATTGGCAACTATACATTTTCGCCTACAAAACTGGAACTAAACTGTAAAGAGAATATCAAAAGACTTTCATACCGGGAGTCTCAACTGCTTATGTTGCTCACGGAACGTAAAAATCAGGTAGTCAACCGAAAACACATACTTGACACCCTCTGGGGTGACGACAATTTTTTTAATTCGCGTAATCTGGACGTCTATATTACGAAACTCAGGCAGTATTTCAGGGATGATGATCAAGTGCAAATCATTACACTAAAAGCAGTCGGATATAGGCTGGTGGATGAGTGATCAAAATACACATCACCTATTTTGGGTGATACATTACTTCTGTTAGTTTTTGTATTTTTGCAACACATTATTCAAATAGTAAATTTATTCATTATGACCAGACCATTTCTTACCACAGCATTCATTTCTGTTATGATTTTTACTTTCGTAAATATCTATGCACAGGCACTACGACTCCCAGGAACAACCAATCTCAAATGTTCTGCCGGAAGGACAGTAGGAGTTACGGATATACATGTCAAATGGAATGCTCCAGGTGTTAAAGGGAGGGAAGGAAAAATCTGGGGAACAGATGTCGCCTGGTATGGAACTTCTGTACTTGGTTTTGGTTCTGATGTAGCATCTCCCTGGAGAGCAGGTGCAGATGAGAGTACATCCATGTCATTTTCTACGGATGTCATGGTTAATGGAAAAAAACTTCCGGCAGGAATTTATGGTTTTTTTATTGAGTTGTATCAGGATTCAGTTGTCCTCATTTTCAATAAGAATGCAGAAGGTTGGGGAAGTTATTTTTATGACAAATCCAAAGATGTGCTCAGGGTGACCTCCAGACAACAGAAAGATCAGAAAGTTAATCAGGAACGTCTTGAATTTACCTTTGACAAACATACCGACCGAAGCATTGAAATTGCTATGGAATGGGAATTCTGGAGAATACCCATCCAGGTTGAAGTGGATAATACCGCTACAACTCTGGTATCTATCCAAACACAGATGAGCGGACCGTTGGGATTTGATCCGCCAAGCCTTCAGGCTGCAGCCAACTGGTGTCTGAATAACAATACAAATTATGAACAGGCATTAAGATGGATCAGTTCCGCTACAGATCCGAATCTAGGTGGCGTCAATAATTTCAGGGCATTATCTACAAGATCGGGATTGCTTACCAAACTTGGTAAAACTCA
>JACMLK010000391.1 GCA_014379665.1 Saprospiraceae bacterium
GATGCATTATATCAATGGAATGAATGCATTAATGGAGTTCATACCCCCATTTTAGGAGCTACCGGTCCTCGTTTTTTGTTTTATAAATCGGGTACCTATTCTTTAAGCGTTACTTATAAGGGATGTACCTATATAAGTAGTTGTATAGATGTTTTACTTACAGATGTCATAGATAATGAGATCAATGGTGTGACCGTTTATCCTAATCCTGCGGATCAAATGCTTTATATAAACACCACCTATTTATCTGAAGCTATTATCAGAAATCTGAGTGCACAGACATTGTTCAGATTTAAAATGGACATAGGTGAAAATGTATTGAATATTTCAACACTGAAATCCGGATTATATATTCTCGAGATTAAAAAGGATTCAAAGAATTCATCATTTTTAAAATTCTTTAAAATGTAGAGGAGTTAAATCATGACGGAATGAAATAAGTATAACTATACGATTTTCAATGGTAATGCCAAAATCCTCAGTATTTAAGTTTAAAGAGTTTGATATCCGGCAGGATCAGTCTATCATGAAGGTGAACACTGACGGAGTTCTGCTTGGAGCATGGAGCAATGTTGCTTTCAAAGAACATGCCCTGGATATAGGAACAGGAACCGGAGTAATCGCCATTATGATTGCTCAGAAAAATTACGCTATAACTGTAAAAGGAATTGAAATAGATGCAGCTTCCTGTCACCAGGCGAAACTCAACATGAAAAACAGCCCCTTTTCTGATCGTCTTGAAGCCATCCATATTTCACTGCAGCAATATGCCCTTCAATCTACGGCAAAGTTCGATTTGCTTATAAGTAATCCTCCATTTTTTACCGGGGGAATACATTCAACCAATGAAAATAAAGCTAATGTAAGACATACTATTAAACTGTCACATCATGATCTGCTTTGTTCAGCTAAGCAATTGCTCACAAAGGATGGTCATTTTGACTTGATTTTACCTTATACTGAAGGGCTTAAATTTGTTGAATTGGCTCAAAAATTCGATTTATATTTAAATAGTATGACTTCTGTTCGCTCAAGACAAGATAAACAAATTGAAAGGATATTGTTAAGATTTGGATGGAAAAGAATAACCAATATTAATGAAAAAGAATTGATAGTCTATAGTGGACAGGCAGCCAATGACTACACGGCGGATTTTATTGAAATCACAAAAATCTTCTATCTTAATATGTAATTATAATTATACTGTTTACCAACCCGTAAATGCTTTGTTAAAAATATTTTCTGTGAGTTGTTTGAATATTTCAGCTATAAGGGCATCCTGAATGCTTAAGAAATCCTGATCACTGGGAAATGTTCTAAAAAATGTAAAACTTTCTTTCCAGCTTTTTTTCTCATCAGTGGTGTTGGTAAAGGTGACAGAAACTACAATATCCAACCGGTTTAAAGCCACGGTATTACCTGCTTGTGGCGCTTCAGGTCTCAATGTGAAACTGGATATAGAGCCCGAGAATTCCAGATCTGGATTTAGCTCACTGTAGATCAATCTGGACTCATTCCGGATTTTTGCCCTTAGTGCTTCTGAAAATCTTTGATTTATATCTCCCGGGGCTGATGGTGCAGTGTTTTCAAAATTTTCTACGTTATAGGTTTTAATATTTGGGGGGATGGCTATTCCCTTAAAACTATAGCATCCGGCAGACATAATGATGCCAAACCCCAAAACGATATATATATATTTCAAAGCAAATTATTTTATCTAAAAACGATAATATTGTCCATATTGTTTTCAAGGAGAGATCAAAGGATTTTATTAAAAAATTATAGGCGGAACTATATTCAATATTTTACGTTTCCAATTATATTACTTAAATTTGCGCTTTCATTTACAAAAGTTAATTTTTAAATGCACAACATTCGAATCGGTAAAGCAGAACTCAAAGCTTTTGCCCAATACTCTAAAACAGATAAAACAAAAGCTACCATTCAGATTATCAATTCTTTTGTACCATTTGTTGGTATATGGATCTTAATGTATTTCTCTTTAGACTATAGTTATTGGCTGACATTTGGACTTGGATTGATCAATTCTTTTTTTTTAGTCAGGATATTTATTATACAGCACGATTGCGGTCACCGTACTTTCCTGGATAATAGTAAAGCAAGGACTGTTATTGGTTATATCTGTAGTCTTTTCAGCACCATCCCTTACCATTACTGGGCCAAATCTCACCATTTGCACCATTCTCACAACGGGCAACTTGAAATGAGAGATATCGGTGATATCAATACACTTACCGTAAATGAATATAAATCACTCAATCGGACAGGTAAGTTTAAATATAGACTTTACAGGTCCTTTTTGGTCATGTTTTTTTTAGGGCCGATATATTATGTGCTAATCCACAACAGATTGCCGTCCATCAGCATGGATGTATTTAAAAATGAAAAATGGAGATTGTGGCTCAATAATTTAGTGCTGCTTACTATATTTTTGCTACTAGGGTACTTCCTGGGTTGGGCAAAATTTTTTACAACACATCTGACCATCATCGTCATGTTTTCAGTGATTGCTATTTGGTTTTTTTATGTGCAGCATCAGCATGAAGAAGCATACAAACAATGGAAAGATAAATGGGATTATCTGACAGCTGCTCTCAGAGGCAGTACTTATTACAAAGTACCGCGAATGTTCAATTGGCTGACTGGAAACATCGGAATACACCATATTCATCACCTTAATCCTTCTATACCGAACTATAATTTAAAGAAAGCCCTACATGAAAATCAATGGGTCAATCAGTATGTCACTATCCTGACTTTTTGGGAAAGCCTTAAGTTGGCATCCAACAAGCTTTGGGATGAGTCACAACAAAGAATGATCACTTTTGGGGAATATAAGAGATTAGAAAAATTAGGTTTGGTGTAATTAAAATTGTTGTTTGCAAAATAAATGATTATCTTTGCGGCTTCAAATAAAATTTAACATTGCAAACATTTAAAGAATTAGGTTTAAGTGACGATATTTTGAAATCACTTGACGAGATTGGATTTGTAGTTCCTACTGAAATTCAAGCACGTTCTATACCTACATTACTACAGGACAAACCCGATTTTATTGGTTTGGCATCAACAGGAACCGGCAAAACTGCGGCTTTTGGACTTCCCTTAATACAATTTATTGACCCGAAAATCAATCACGTTTTTGCGTTAATCCTGGCTCCAACCCGTGAGCTTGCTCAGCAAATTGCCAAAGAACTTGAAAATTTCGGCAAATTTAAAAAAGGCGTAAGAACTCAGGTTGTCTATGGCGGCACACCTATCACCACACAAATCAGAGATATTAAGAAAAATATCCCGCATATTTTGGTGGCCACGCCCGGAAGACTTCAGGATTTGCTTGATCGTAAAGCAATCAAACTCGATCAGATTGAATTTTTAGTGCTGGACGAAGCTGATGAAATGCTCAATATGGGCTTTCAGGAAGACATTGACAAAATACTGGTGTCCACACCGGATGAAAAAGTGATCTGGTTGTTTTCTGCTACTATGCCACCTGAAATAAGGAGGATAGTTGGCACCTATATGGAAAAACCTTTCGAAGTGAAAATTCATTCCGAAAGTAAAACCAATGAAAATATAGACCATAAATACATTTATGTCAACAGGTCTGATAAAGAGGCAGCACTAAAACGCGTCCTGGATTACTTGACTGATTTTTATGGGGTAGTTTTCTGCAAAACCAAAATAGACACACAGGAACTGGCTGAATATCTTGAAGCGGAAGGGTACAGGGCAGAGCCACTACATGGAGATATGTCTCAAAGTCAGCGCGATGCGGTCATGGCAAAATTCAGAAACAAAACCACTTCCATTCTGGTAGCCACTGATGTCGCTGCCCGAGGTATTGACGTGGAGTCTCTGACGCATGTAGTACATTATTCACTTCCTGAAAATCCGGAGTATTACACACACAGAAGTGGTCGTACAGCCAGAGCGGGAAAAAAAGGTACCTCACTGGCTATTGTGACTCAACAGGACATCGGACGTATACGGTTTTTTGAAAAATCCATCGGGATTGATATCAAACATATCAAGGTACCTCTTCAGTCGCAGATGTATATTAAGAAATTGGAAAAATGGACAGAAAAAGTTCTGCACACAGATACGATCGAATTAAATGAAGATTTAGTAGATAAGGCTGTGGAGACATTTGAATCACTTTCCAAAAACGAACTCATTGGCAAAATCCTTGCGCTGGAATTCAATAAATTGTACAAAAAAGTTGAGAAAGATGACTTGAATGTCACGTTCAGTACCGACAGGAGGGAATCAAGATTCGGACAAAGAGAAGGAGGAAGAGAGTATGGTCGTGATGGAGGCAGAGAAGGACGCAGAGAATACGGAAGGGACAATGGCAGGGATTCCGGAAGAGACAGCGGAAGGGATAATGGAAGAGAAAGAGAAAGTGGAAGAGAAAGTGGAAGAGATGGTGTTAAAAGATCATCTCATCAAAATCCGCATATGGATACTTTTTTTATTAATATTGGCAAAATAGATAATATTCACCCCGGTATACTGATCGATATTCTGGCAGGTCATTCCGGATTGTCCAAAAAACAAATCGGAAATATCGACATTCAGAAGAGACATTGTCTGGTAGAAATTGATAAAAAGTTTTCCAGAAAAATGGATGAAGGCAAAATACTGAAATATCGGGGCAGGAAAATAACCATCAAAAAGGAAGGCTTTAGTTCTACCGATTAATCTATCAAAAACAATTAAAAACAATTCAGTTAAGTAAATAAACTTGACCCTTTTATAAGTATGTTTAATATTTAATACAAATTATATGGAATCAATCAGAAATATTGCCATAATAGCCCACGTAGACCACGGCAA
>JACMLK010000392.1 GCA_014379665.1 Saprospiraceae bacterium
GGTCATTAACTACTACTTTACCAATGTAGTCATATTTATAACCTTTGGAATTCTAATTGGAAGCCTGGCATTTTTGAAATGGATTTCGGAAAAAAATGAGGATCAAAATATTGAGTTGATAAAAGACCTCAATAAAACAAATGAAGTTCTGGTTGAACGTAACACCGAAATTGAATCCCAAAGTGCGGAGATCCTTGCACAAAGTGATGTGCTTCAAAACAACCAAAATCAACTTCTGGAGGCTAACAGATTGATAGCTGAGCAGCGTCAACTGTTATTTAATAAAAATCAATCGTTGGAGTCCGAACTCGTGCTGCGGAATGCTGAACTGGTTGAAACAAATTCAGAACTCATTAAACATAACAATGAACTCAGGCAGTTTTCATATACTGTTTCCCATAATCTGAGAGGCCCAGTTGCCAGTCTATTAGGACTTATCGACCTGATTGAACAAGAAAAGTTGGATGAGGGTGATCAGGAGGTTTTTTCTTACATCGGATCTTCAGCAGACCAGCTGGATCAGATCATAAAAGACCTAACCAAGATAATTGACATCCGCCACGATATCTTTAAGATTCGGCAAAAAATCGACCTTCAATCGGAGATCGATGAAGTGATCAAAGTACTTCGTCGGGAACTTGAGGAACATCAGGTCTTGGTCTTAAATAACCTGAGTAGCTGTTCCCAGATCTATTCCATTAAACCAATGGTTAATAGCATCTTGTACAATTTGATTAGTAACGCCGTCAAGTACCGTTCAAATGAAAGGCAGCTGACTATTGAAATCAATACAAGGGAAGAGGAAGATTTTTATGTGCTTGAAATTTTGGACAACGGCCTGGGTATTGATCTGAAACAGAACAGAGACAGTCTTTTCAAACTATATAAGAGATTTCACTTCCATACAGAAGGAAAGGGGCTTGGCTTATATCTTATCAAGCTGCAATGTGAAGCGTTAGGTGGGAACGTTGACATTGAAAGTGAGATAAACCGGTTTGCTAAATTTACTGTGCGATTACAAAAACCCCTTAATATTGATCGGCAAATCCTCTACCAGGAGAAACATGCCGAAATATTTTTTGATGCAAGGATCAATGCAACAGGGGTAATATGGCGGGGACCAATCAGCAGCTCCGAATACAGAAGTGTTTTTACAAAATGCCTGGATTTTGTCCATTCCTACAACACCCCGAATTACATTGCCGACATTTCTAATCAAGGGCCAATTTCAAAAATGGATCAGCAATGGATGTTCCAGGAAATACTTCCCCATGCCCTCCATCACGGCCTTAAAAAAATCAGCATAGTTCACAATAACCTGACGGATCCGGTGATCAAAGAATACCTCGCAGGTATCGAAGGCCAACTTTTAAAACTTCGGGCTGCCCAACGTTTTTTCGTTTCCCTGGATGATGCATTCGACTGGATTCACCAGGAGAATGAAGGTGCCACTCTACAGGTTGGATTATGATTAACCAACTCATCGAGCTTGACAAAGAACTTTTTCTGTTTTTAAATGGTCTTCACACAAATTGGCTGGATCCGCTGATGGATTGGTTTTCAGAAACCATATTTTGGATCCCTTTACATATATTTCTTCTGGTAAAGATTTTACAAACGTATAAAATTCAGAGTATTTTAATATTTATAGCGATCGCAGTTACTATTACGCTGTCTGACCAGATCACCACTAGTTTTATGAAACCGTTTTTCGAAAGA
>JACMLK010000049.1 GCA_014379665.1 Saprospiraceae bacterium
GACCAGCAGCAGGAAGATTTGATAAAAACAGCTTTCGGTGATACCTAAAATAAACAATACCAGTAAATTGCTGATCTTATCAGGTTTTTTGATTTCAATCACAGGAAGTACCATATTTGGAATTGATTGGCTCGAACTGGCAGGACTTTCTATTGTATTTGTAGGATTTATATTGTCTAAAAAAGATTTTATCGAAGGAGGCGGAGATAATGGCAAATATATCTATTATACCATCATTGTTATTTTTGTATTACTTACATTTATCCGATGGTTTGGCAGTGGTGAGTTGCTCAATGAGTAGAAGTTATATTTCTGATGTACTCCATAAAATCAGTTTTCGGCGGATCCGTAAACCCCAGTTCACGACCTATGGTAACTAACTGTCCCCTATGATATGTGCTGTGGTTCATGATGTGCTGGAGAATATGAGCGATAGTAGCCGACCCTTCATCACCTGACAAAAGTCTGTATTTAATGTGATTATCCAATACCACATCAGAAATTTCATTTATATAGGTGACATAACCATTAGATGATGCGATGAGTTTTTCTACTATAAAGGATGTATCTTTTCCTTCACAAACACTTAAGATGTTTTCATAGGTCTCACCAAGCATGCGTTTCATCCATATATGCTCCGCAACCCAGAGGTGTACCAGTGTTTTATCAACCGTAGGAAAGCTGCTTTTTACTTCCATGGTCATCAATGCCGGGTCTTTACTTAAAAGCCAGTTCGTCATGATGGTATTAGCCCAGAGATTGAAGTTGATGTACGTGGTAAGATGTGTTCTAAGATCCATTTTTTAAATTTTAAATAAATAACTTTCACCAGATTCTAAATAATTCCTTCGTCTGCAAAACTATAATAGCCATTGTCCCCAATGATGATATGATCACTCACTTTGATATCAAAAAGGTGAGCAGCTTCTTTGACCGTTTTCGTCAGTTTGATATCCTCGCCTGATGGTTTCAGGTTGCCTGATGGATGGTTATGACAAAGTATAATAGTCGATGCCAGATAGTCCAGTGCGCATTTTATGACAATTCTTGCATCTACAACTACACTGTGTATGCCCCCGCGACCGATAGTTTCTTTATGTATGACCTTGTTGGCCCTGTTACATAACAGAATCCAGAATTCTTCATGCGGAAGATCTGCTACAAGGGGATACAAGATTTGATATGCGTCCTTACTCGACTTCACAACCGATCGTTCGAGGGGATCAGTATCCTGTCGTCGTCGTCCTAATTCAAGAGCAGCAATGATATTGATGGCTTTGGCTTCGCCTACCCCTTTGTACTTTTTTACCAGATCTTTGATCGATATTTTACCTAATTCATTGAGATTATTGTGGTGATCATTCAGTATTCGTTTGCTTAGTTCCACTGCCGACTCTCCTCTGGATCCGGAACCCAAAATAATCGCCAGCAGCTCTGAGTCTGTGAGACTCTGCCTGCCTTTGGTCAGCATCTTTTCTCTGGGTCTGTCATCGACCGACCATGTTTTGATGGAGTTCAGTTTGTTTTGATCGTCAGACATTATGAGCTATTTTCAGACCTTGAATCTATATCTTTGACAATGCCTGATCCAGATCCTCTATCAAATCTTCCACATCCTCAATACCCATACTCAACCTCATCAATGAATCTGTCAGACCTACTTTCAGTCTTTCTTCTCTGGGTATCGATCCGTGTGTCATGCTTGCAGGGTGGCCTATTAATGATTCCACACCACCGAGTGACTCCGCCAGTGAAAAATAATGCGTGCCACTCAATACCTTACGGGCACTAATTTCACTTTTGTCCTTAAGATCAAAAGAAACCATTCCTCCGAACATCAGCATTTGCTTTTTAGCTACGTCATGCCCGGGATGCGACTCAAAACCCGGATAAAATACTGTTGACACTTTATGGTGATCTTTAAGAAAACCGGCTATTCGGGCTGCATTCTGACAAGCCCTCTCCATCCTGATATGCAGTGTTTTAATACCTCTTAACACAAGAAAACAGTCCTGTGGTCCAGGTACCGCACCTACCGCATTTTGAAGAAAGTGGAGTTGTGCAGCGAGTTCAGCCGTTTTTGTGATCACTGTACCATGGATAACATCAGAATGTCCTCCAAGGTATTTAGTGGCAGAGTGTATGACCAGATCCGCACCAAGATCCAATGGGTTTTGCAAATAGGGTGATGCAAAGGTATTATCGACACAAACCAGTATATTTTTACCCTTCACATGATCGCAAACTGCTTTGATATCAATGATGTTCAGCATGGGGTTGGTAGGCGTTTCAATCCAGATCATTTTTGTTTTTGAACTGATTAGTGCATCCAGCTTATCCATATTGCTGATTCCTGCAAATTGGAATTTAATCCCATATTTTCCAAACACTTTGGTCATGATACGATAAGAACCACCATACAAATCATCTGTAGCAATGACTTCATCGCCGGGATTAAGCAATTTAAGCACACTATCTGTGGCGGCAAGACCACTGCTGAAGCAAATCGCATCAGCCCCGTTTTCAAGAGCGGCAAGATTCTTCTCCAATACAGCTCTGGTAGGATTCTGGGTACGTGCATATTCATAGCCTTTATGATCGCCCGGAGCTGTCTGTACGTAGGTTGATGTTTGATATATGGGTGTCATGATGGCACCGGTGGTTGGGTCTGGCTCCATGCCGGCGTGTATAACTTTTGTTCCGAATTTCATTTGTATCAGGTTAAGATCAGGTCACAAAGGTAAAATAATTTGGCATTTTACAAATACCAAATACTTCCCACACAAAGTTACCAACTCTTTATTGTTATACCACGAACCCAAAGGGTTAAATGTTGTTTGTATTCTGACCATTGTATAATGTTTTATGTCAGGTATAACCGTAAAAAACACCTTTACTGACCGCCTGTCAGCGGATCCGGACACGTCCAATAGGCCCAGGCAGGTACATGCCTGCTATTCTTGGGTATCTCCGAAAGGCATGAAGCAACCACAAATGGTCATTTACAGTCAGGAACTGGCTGAAGTATTAGGTATTCCCGAGAATTATTGTCAAAGTCAGGAATTCACTGATATCATGACAGGAAATAAACTGCCCGAAAACAGCAAATCATTTGCTATGTGTTACGGTGGTCATCAATTCGGGAACTGGGCAGATCAACTCGGAGATGGCAGAGCGATTAATCTTGGTGACATAGAGACCCATGAAGGTCATTTGAATCTCCAACTCAAAGGAGCCGGTCCTACACCTTTTTCCCGTTTCGCTGATGGTTTGGCTGTATTGAGATCATCCGTCAGGGAGTTTTTATGTAGTGAAGCGATGTATTATCTTGGAGTACCTACTACCAGAGCCTTATCGTTGACGCTTACAGGAGAAGAAGTGCTGCGCGACGTCATGTATAATGGAAACGCAGCATACGAAAAAGGAGCCGTAGTTTGCCGGGTAGCACCCACATTCATCCGATTTGGTAATTTTGAAATATTGGCTTCAAGACAAGATGAAAAAAACCTTAAAGCGCTTGCTGATTTTACTATTGAAAAATATTACTTCCATCTCTTGGACTCTGAAAACAAGTACCTTGAATTCTTCAGAAGTGTCAGCGAAGCTACCTGCAATATGATTGTAGACTGGCAAAGAGTCGGATTTGTCCATGGAGTGATGAATACAGATAATATGTGCATCCTGGGACAGACTATTGATTATGGCCCTTATGGTTGGCTGGACAATTATGATCCGGACTGGACACCTAATACCACGGATCTGCCGGGAAAAAGATACAGATTTGGCAACCAGCCTGTTATTGCTCAATGGAATATGCTAAAGCTGGCCAATGCGCTTTATCCTCTTATCAATGATGAAGAAAGTTTAAAACAGATAATTCAGGATTTCAGATTGTTTTATGCTCAAAGTTATATGATCATGATGAAATCTAAAACAGGACTATTTGAAAATAGGGATTCCGATGAAAGTCTGATTTATGATCTGGAACAAATGTTACAGGTTACTGAGATAGATATGACGATATTTTTCAGAGTTCTTTCCCGGATAAATCATCATTCAAACGATAATGAAATTTTTGAAATCATAAAACCTGCCTTTTATATAGAAGGTATTACAGATGAAGCTCGTGATAAAATCCTACGCTGGTTTAATAAATACAGGGCAAGATTAAAAGAAGAAATTATAAGTGAGGCAGAAAGATCATATAGGATGAATGCTGTAAATCCAAAATATGTGCTGCGCAATTATATGGCACAATTGGCTATAGATGATGCTGATAAAGGAGATTACGGGCTTCTTCATGAGCTCTTTGACATGCTGAAACATCCGTATGATGACCAGCCTCAATACGGCAAATGGTTTGAAAAACGACCTGATTGGGCAAGAGAAAAGGTAGGCTGTTCAATGTTGTCCTGTAGTTCTTAGACGTAATTACAGTTTTTTAAAAAACTTACCCATGTCGGTGCTGATCGAAATGTGATTGGCCGCTCCTGCGATATGGTGATATCCAAGGCCATAATCCAGTTTAAAGGCATTTATCTTTATCCCAAATCCTAAAGAAAAACCTGCCAAACTTCGGAAACTTGATAGGGACAATTCTTTTCTGCGCAGGTGATTGTAGCCCGCTCTGAGTCTGAGATTTTCGTTTTTACCCAATAAAAATTCTCCATTGAAGATGATGTGCCGGAAAATATTATCTACGGCATCTTTCAATTTATTCTCTTTAGGGGCTTCACCAAAGATATCAGTTGGCTCTGTATTTTCAGGGTCGTCATATCTGACATTGGCTCTGTGCAACTGATGCCCGATTATAGAAAACCTGAAAGGTAAGTGCTTTAATTTCTTTGATATGCCTATCTGTACATCAAGCGGTGTGCCGAAACGGGTACCGGTATAGGTAGTCAGTTCAGCACCTATGTTTTTGATCACAAATGAAATGATATAACTTGATGAATCTTTGCCATAATTTAGGCCAAGATCCGCACAGATACCGGTAGATGAATAAGTTTCAAGATTACTAAATATGCCTTTTATATTAACCCCTATCTGAATTCTGTCTGCCATTTTTCGTGAGGCACCGATCACAAATGCCGTTTCCCCGGCAGAAAAAGTACCGGTTTGGGTTCCGAATATATCAGCTGACACAAAATCACCATATCTTATATATTGCACCCCAAAATGAGCGTTGATACCAAGGCTGTTTATTTTCCTGCCGTATGACACATACCCGTTGTTTATGTCAGCAAAATGAAAATTATGTGAAAAAGAAATCCTGTTATGCATCTTGTCATTGAGTGATGCAGGATTACTTAGAGCAAGTGTTACATCTTCATCCTGAACACCTATAAGATGCCCCCCAAGGCCGGTTATTCTTGCTGATGCCGGAAGATTAAGAAATTCATAGGCATGTTTACCCCCTATCTGGGCAGAGACTACACCAGATAACGCAAATAAACCAATGAATAAATTCAAGTGAATCATTTTCATATTTTAATAGTATCCGTATTTATCTCAGGCATGCCATGTTTCCATATGGATCGGCAAATAGCCATTGTATCGCACTTCATGATTTTGATAGGGGCACCGAGTGAATCATATTCATACAATACGCCGTATTCATTGTCTCCGTTTCGGTAAGTGCCCTTCCAGTGTATCTTTCCATTATTATAATATTCAGTAAAAGGTCCATTTTCTTCATTATGTTCCATAGTTACTTCTTCTTTCAATGTTCCTGATGGATAATATACTTTAATGGTGCCGTTAATTTCGTTTTGAACGTATTGTTTTTCCAACTGTACTTTCCCGGAAGCATAGTACACTTTATAGGGTCCTTCTAATACACCTTTTTCATTGTACATTTCTTCAATCTCTATCTGACCGTTTTCGTGGTACAGTAATCTTGCACCGGTCAGCATACCGTTTACATAAATTGCCTTTTCTTTAATTTTACCCGATTCATAGTAAAAAACATATTCCCCTTCTTTGTTTCCTTCATTATTTACAGAATATGATTCCTTTATGTTTCCTGAATCATATTTGGTTTCAGTTTTTTTCTTTTCGCAACTGCTTAAAACTATAATTAACAGAAAAATGGAAAATAATCTCATAACATTAAATTTTCAAAAGTAAAACGTATAAATTATATTAGTTGGTATAAAAATGCAGACGAATAAAAAGATGTCATGTGCGGCCGTTTTAAAGTTATTTTTGAGAATGAATTTCTATATCTTATCGTTAAGCTTTATGTATCTGAAATATGACCACAAAATAACCGGTTGTAAAACCGAAAGAGCTGACAAATTTTCTTTATCAGCTCTTTCACTTTAATTTAATATATATTCAATTTTATATTCTCTGATTTGTATCAGAAGAAAGTAAATCTATTATCATCTGCTTTATTTGTTTTCTTGAGCGCCTCCATCAATCTGTAAGTTACCTGACTTTGTGCAGCTTGTGTGAGTTGCATCTTAGTACCAAAATTTCCCATTTCAGGCATAGGTGGAGTTTTTGAAATCAACTTCACTACATATACTCCTGCATTGCCCACAATCGGCTCTGATGTAGCACCTGCTGCAAGCGCAAAAGCAAGTCCAACTACTAATGGTTCCGGGCCTGTTTCAGAAATATTTGCATTTCCAAAAGTCAAATTTTCGGCTTTCCCGGTTGTGACATCAAAAGTTGATGCTATCGTGTTTAAATCTGTTCCTTTGATTCTGGCTTTTATGATTTCTCCCTTCTTAACCTTTTTTACTAATGGTTCAATGGTGGATTTAATCGATTCAACAGACGCCAATCCGGGTTTGTCAATAGATTTTAGAGCTGCAAAAACGTATTTACTATCCACATAGTTAACATCATCGGTATAGGTATAGACCGTTGATGAGACACTTCCTATATCTGTATCATCTTCAAATGCCCATCGAATGATGTCCCTGGAAGTTTGACTGGATCCTAAAGAAGCAAAAGTAAAATCATTCTTTTTTATATTGGTGGCAGTTTCCATTTTTAATTCTCCACTTATGATTTTGGAAAGATCTTCAATTTTTTTAGTCGTTTCCAATTTGGCCAATACATCGTCAAGCAAATTATTTTGTGTGGATTCGGAAGGTATGATGGGCTGAGCAATATACGCTATATTGTATTTTGGATCGTTGGAATTATAAATAAGTTTATTTACTTTGATCAAATGTACACCAACCTGAGACGTTACGGTATAAAGACTGCCTTCTTTGCCATTAAATACTGCATCATTAATGGGGGCCACCATTTTCCCCGGTGCAAATGTACCTAAATCCCCGCTGATAGCAGCAGTTCCC
>JACMLK010000393.1 GCA_014379665.1 Saprospiraceae bacterium
CAGGGAAGTACTACGGGATTTTGGGCAGGGGCTACGGGCTTGTCTCCGGGCACTATCTATTATCTTAGAGTATTTGCGTCTACAAGTTGTAACAATACAAATTCAGGTTACGGAACATCTTATGCATTTATAACGACCGGGAATGGCATCTGTACCACACCTGGCACACCTGTTGGTGTTACAGGAACTGCTACTGGGCCAACTACAGCGAGTCTGGATTGGGCAGCGGGTAATCCGGTAGGAAGTCCGACAGTCACCTATTACTGGGTGGTAGGTACAAGTCCTGCGGTCACTTATGGAAATGGAGTAGCACAGGGAAGTACCACTGGATTCTGGGCAGGGGCTACAGGCTTGTCTCCGGGCACTATCTATTATCTCAGAGTATTTGCGTCTACAAGTTGTAACAATACAAATTCAGGTTACGGAACATCTTACGCATTTATAACGACCGGGTATGGCATCTGTACCACACCGGGCACACCTGTTGGTGTTACAGGAACTGCTACCGGGCCAACCACAGCGAGTCTGGATTGGGCATCGGGTAATCCGGTAGGAAGTCCAACGGTGACCTATTACTGGGTGGTAGGTACAAGCCCTGCGGTCACCTATGGCAACGGTGTTGCACAAGGAAGTACTACAGGGTTCTGGGCAGGAGCAACTGGATTGTCTCCGGGTACCATCTATTATCTCAGAGTCTATGCATCAACAAGTTGTAATAACTCAAAATCAGGTTATGGCACTTCTTATGCCTTTACTACATATGGAGGTTGTGTATCACCTACTACACAATCTTCCACCATCACTTTCACCCTCGTTAGTACCTTGCAATTCACAGCAAATTGGGTCAACGGTAGTGGCAGCAAAAGGGTAGTAAAAATAAATACGGTCAATAATTTTACCCCACCGGCCAATGGTACTGACCCTGTAGCAAATAGCCATTACGTAGGTTACGGGGAGCAGGTAGTATATAACGGGAATGGAAATTCAGTCAACATTACGGGTCTGGTTCCCAATACAACTTACTGGATACGGATTTATGAAGCCAATTGTGAAGGGACCAATACGGTGTACAATACTTCCATCACTCCAACCAATCCTTTCAGCCAGCGTACAAGAACTGTATTGCCATCTATACAATCATTTGAGGCATCCAATGTGATATTGAACGGCAATACTATTGTGGATATCATACCCATTTTTACCACAAATGACCCATATGCCGAACACCCACCTATTGATATTTATGTAGACTTTTCCAATAAAACCAGATTTACTTTAAATGCTTCCTATGCGGAGGGATTTAGTTTTCAGCTGGTTGATCAGTTAAAAATAGTGACTGATGGTACGATGGCAATAAATCCACCTGTATACGGTGAGTTAGGGCCAACGGTGTCCACTTCAGTCAACAGCATGTATGTTGATTACACTCACCCTGATCAAATTGACGCAAGTCCTTATTTATCCTTAAAACTTAAAGTACTGTTTGAAGGTGGATTGATAGGAATGAGCTTTCCGATACATATCTATATGGCGCAAAGTCCGCTTCCTGTAGAAGTGGTCAATTTTAATGCCAGGTGGAATAAAGAGACAGATATTAATGAGGTGTCGTGGACCACAAAAACCGAGATTAACAATGACTTCTTTGATGTGGAGAGAAGTTTTGAAAGATCAGGTTTTGAACATATCGGCAGAATAGAGGGAGCCGGCAATTCAAGTTCAGCGATAGATTACATTTTTAATGATCACAAGATATCACAGGACGGAAATTACTTCTACCGACTCAGACAGTTGGATTTGGATGGGAAAGAAACTTATTCAAAACCGGTATCCGTGCAGGTTTCGAGATCTCAAAACATAAAAACAGTCTTATTCCCCAATCCTGCCATTGGTCTGATCAATTGTAATATTGAAGCTTATGAAGGCGCAAAAATCAATATTGATATTTTCAATAGTCTGGGACAGAAGGTGAGTCAGCATATGGGAGAAGACGTATTAGTTAGCAGTACAATGACAAAACAGTTGGATTGTGGTGATTATGGCAAAGGCATTTATACAGTCGTAATGACCATAGATGGGGTGAGGTATAATCATAAACTCATTTTACTTGATTAATTGTAAAAGCAAGACAGATTCTGTTAGTATGTCAAAATCATACTAAGTAAAGTGTTTTTCGGGTTATCTCAGGTCTATTGAAATAATGTTATGCCATTGAAAATAAATAATGCTTAAACCATCTTATTTAAGTGCATTTTTGTAAGGTTATTTTTAATTCATTTGCACTTCGCATTTGGCATTGCCCTATGCGGGCGGCAGTTACTTTTTTTCATTATCTCTGCTAATTCCTATGGAATGCCAGCCCAGAAAAAAAGTAACCAAAAAAGTCTAGTTCAAAAAAAGGCGAATGCAAAGCACCGTTCATTCCCGATCTGCCCATCCCTATCGGGTTCCTTCGCTTCTCACATTGTCATGTTCGACCTTTCAGGATCGCTCAGTCCTGCTTTTTTTATCGCACTTGATGGCTTATTTTTAATCCTTTCTGCTCTTTTTGCGATAAACGCACTTTCCTACCCACCCGCTTAGCGGTTCACTTCGTCAAAGGCCTGTCTGCCTTTGGTGCTTTGCACTACACTTCGTTCACATTCACTTTCGCTTGTTTTTTGAACGTGACCAAAACCCAAGCATTCTCCCAAAAAAGATAGCAACATATTCATCAGTCCCTATGTAATTGGCCAGAATGATATCTTATTCATTAAGGATATCAGAAAGGTTTATTAGCCCATTTTCATGATAAGCATTTATTGCATCTAGTTTATAATAAAAAAGCTCCCATTGCTAAATCTGATATATACTTTATTGCCAACCTTCTATTTGGTAACCCTTGCTTTTAAAACTGCAGTTCAATAGCCCCAAAAAGTAAAACACAGTAAAATAATATCCAAATAAAGTACAGTTGTTCATCAACTGATGATCGGGTTATTGTGCTTTTTGGACTTTATGATTGATACATCATTGATGCATATTTCATACTTTATCCATACATCATCCATACTTTATCCATACACTATCCATACATTATCTATGCTTTATCTATATATTATTGAGTAAGTAAGTCTTTAGCTAATACTTAAGAAGTTGCTTTTGAAATTGATTAATTTGTTGGGAATTAATTTTTAAATAATTATGCCAAATTTGCTACGGGGATTTGTAGAAAGCTGATTGAGATTTCATACCCAACACATAAAAATTATAGAAAACAGACCGTTGATTTATGTCAAAATTGGAGCGAGTTTACATCACAACAATAGCCGTTTGAATAATTTTCTTTAAAAAAGCAGGCTTTTTTCAAACTCTTTTTCGCATAAGTATGTCTTACGTATAAACAACATCGTTATGAGGTTATTAATAAAACAAGTGATTTTACTGGCATTCTTAGGTATTATTGTGGCATCCTGTAGTAAGGATAGCAACGAGGCGCTACCCGATGGTACTCCTGATTATATTGAATTTGGATCTTATCATGGATTTTGCGGAGGTGAAAAATGTATAGAAATATTCAGATTGGATGATGTCAGTGTATATGAAGACACTACAGATCTGTATCCTTCCGGTACGTTGAATGATGAAAGGAAATTTATACTGTTGTCTTCGGAAAAATTTGAAAAGGTAAACAGTCTTATTGCTGATTTTCCATCTGCACTGCTAGACGAAACAAAGGTCACTTTTGGAATACCGGATGCTTACGACCAGGGTGGATATTATGTTGGTTATAAAAAAGAGAATGTACTAAGGGTTTGGTTATTTGATAAAAATCTGAATGAAGTACCATCTTATACACATTCTTTTCTCACTGAAGTGGCGGCTAAAGTGGAACTGTTGAAGGATTAAACTGCTTTTAATCTTATAAGCCGATGTTTTAGAAAGTGTTTAAAACAATTAGCACTTCTTATTTATAAAAACATTTTCTGATACTGTTCAAATAGAAAAATTACATTTATTCGCCTCGAGCCGGCTTGGCTTTTACTTTTTTTTCCGCAAAAAAAGTAAACAAAAAAACTCCCAATACAAAAAACTCACTTTAGCATTATCACACGTGTCTGGCATTGATCTACTTACGCTCGTCGCGCTTTCCCGATTTTATGCTCACCCGCTATATCACCGGTCTCCCGGCACATAAAATCAGGACATCCTACAAGTTCGAACA
>JACMLK010000394.1 GCA_014379665.1 Saprospiraceae bacterium
CTACCATCATAAGCGGCGATCTGGCCATTAGCACTGGGGTAAATTTCGCAGCGGGAGGTTTATCCATTTTACAATCAAAAACTACACCTGAAAAAGCAGGTGTCTGGTGCACATTCAAGCTTCATTCAAAATAAAAGTCAAAAAATATTTGCAACATTCGTTAATATTCCATTGTTTTGCATATTATTAGTACACTAACTAATTTATTATAAATTTGGAAATCATCACGAACAAAATAAAGCAGCCGGAAATATCCGGATTTACTATGGAGAAAACGGTAAAACTCATGAAACTGAGTTTCTCCAGAATACTGATGATGCACCCGGAAATTGATATTACAGTGGATCAGTGGATTATCATCCAGCTACTTTTCAAACATAAAAACCTTAGTCAGCAACAACTTGCAGAACTTTCATTCAAGGATGCACCAACGGTCACCAGAATCATTGATATTTTGGTAAATAAAGATATTGTCCTGAGAGAAACTGATAATTCTGACAGAAGAAAATTTTCCATTTTACTCACTGAAAGTGGTCACTGTATTTATCAAATGGTCATTCCAATCCTGGATGAATTCAGACGTGAAGCATACGCCGGTATTCCGCATACGGACCTTATAGTGCTAGAAGGAATCATGAATAAAATATTCGAAAACCTTTCCAAACAAAATTAATATGCATTATCACTCATTAGGGCACATTCCACCTAAAAGACATACACAATTCAGAAAACAGGATGGCTCATTGTATAATGAACAGCTTTTTTCGACCGAAGGATTCAGCGATATGTATTCGTTGCTTTATCACAATTATCCTCCCACCATGATTACCCAGGTAGGAGAGCCGGTAAATGTGGCACCAAAAACTATGCATGACAAACAACTTAAACACAGAAGTTTGCAGGGGTTTAACATTGCACCCGAAGATGATTATCTAGACAGCCGGAAACCGGTACTTGTCAATAATGACTGTAAGATTATACTGGCTGCTCCAAGGAAAAGTATGACAGATTACTTTTATAAAAATGCAGATGCCGATGAATGTATTTTTGTACACATTGGTTCCGGAACGCTCAAAACCATGTACGGTGACATCAGATTTGAATATGGGGATTATCTGGTGATACCACGGGGAACCATATATCAATTGGCTTTTGATACCCCAGAAAACAGATTATTTATCATAGAATCCACATCACCAATTCTTACACCCAAAAGATATAGAAACGATTTCGGTCAGTTGATGGAACATTCACCTTATTGTGAGCGAGATATCAGAAAACCGAATGTACTTGTCACGTATAATGAAAAAGGTGATTTCCTCCTGTATATCAAAAAACAGGACAACCTCTACCCTTACCATTATAAGGCCCATCCATTCGATGTAGTCGGATGGGATGGATATGTATATCCATATGCATTTTCGATTCATAATTTTGAGCCTATTACAGGTCGGGTGCATCTTCCGCCCCCTATTCATCAGACTTTTGAGACGAGAAACTTTGTGATATGTTCGTTTGTACCCAGAATGTACGATTACCATCCTTTGGCTATACCAGCGCCTTATAATCATAGTAATATAGACAGTGACGAGGTACTATACTACGTTGATGGTGATTTTATGAGCAGAAAACATGTGGACAAAGGGCAGATCACTTTGCACCCGGGAGGTATTCCGCATGGACCGCATCCGGGTACTGCCGAAAAAAGTATAGGACAGAAAGAAACCAAAGAGCTCGCCGTGATGGTGGATACATTCAAACCTTTGCTCATGACTAATTATGCAGCCGGAATCGAAGATGATGAATATGCATTGAGCTGGCTGTAAATAAATACACAATTTTAAATATCAAAATCTAACATCAATATGGATATCTCAACCTTATCAAAAAATCAAGCCGTACAAGATACGTTCCCAATAAATGGAACAGACTTTATTGAATTTTATGTTGGCAATGCCAAACAGACAAGTCTTTTCTATCAGCACTGTTTCGGATTTGAACTCATCGCCTACAAAGGACCTGAAACCGGATCCAGAGATGTAGTTTCCTATGTATTGAAACAAGGCAAAATAAGATTTGTCATCACTTCAGCGCTTGACCCAAATCATGAAATTTTAAGCCATGTGGCGCTTCACGGAGATGGCGTCAAAGTGCTGGCATTGTGGGTTGATGATGCGGAAGAAGCCTACTACAAAGCGCTCCAAAGAGGAGCAGAAAGTGCCTTTGAACCATTTACAGCTGAAGATCAGTATGGTTCCGTGAAAATGGCAGCCATAAAAACATACGGTGAGACCATCCATACTTTGGTAGAAAGAAGTAATTATAAAGGGGCTTTTTTACCTGGCTATGTATCTAAATCCAGTCCTGTAAAAATCAATCCGCTTGGATTCAAGTATGTCGATCACTGCGTAGGAAATGTGGAATTGGGACAAATGAACAAGTGGGTCCAATTTTATGAAGATGTCATGGGGTTTAAACTGCTTGTGACTTTTGACGACAAAGACATTTCAACTGATTATACTGCTCTTATGAGTAAAGTGGTCAGTAACGGCAATGGATTCATCAAATTCCCTATTAATGAACCGGCCGCCGGAAAGAAAAAATCACAAATCGAAGAATATCTTGACTTTTACAAAAGCGCAGGTGTTCAACATATTGCCATTGCTACGGATGACATCGTGCATACGGTAGAGTCGCTCAGAAATAATGGTATAGAATTCCTGTACGTTCCTGACAACTATTATGAAACTGTCCTGGATCGTGTGGGC
Source organism: Saprospiraceae bacterium (assembly GCA_014379665.1). Classification (GTDB taxonomy): domain Bacteria; phylum Bacteroidota; class Bacteroidia; order Chitinophagales; family Saprospiraceae; genus OLB9. The sequence continues at coordinate 2,769 of JACMLK010000394.1, forward strand.
ACCATTAAAGAAGATATCAATGAACTCAAGAGAATGAATATCCTGGTTGACAGAGATGAAGAAGGATATTTGCTCCAGATATTTACCAAACCCATTCAGGACAGACCCACAGTCTTTTTTGAAATCATAGAACGACACGGTGCCAAGTCATTTGGTAAAGGCAATTTCAAAGCGCTGTTTGAAGCAATAGAGCGGGAGCAGGAATTAAGGGGAACTTTGTAGCAATAATTTAATTCAACTATAAAGAGAGGAAAAGCAGCTAATTTTTGTCCCTTTATTTTTAAGCGCCGTTACAAATATAGCAGTGATTTCAGATCTGACTCGATACTATCCAATATCCTTTGGTCATCACCGAAAAAAATCAACCAGCCAAAAGTACTGATGATAAAAGCAATCAACATGTTTACCCATAACGAAATGCTTCCATCCTTACCTGAAATAATATCTGCAAAGCATACCACAATCATCGGAAAAAAAATGATATAGGCTAACTTTACAGCATTATATCTCATTTCTTTAAGATAATACCCTTCCCAAAGATATTTGTCAAAATTGCTTTTATGTGCAATCAAATTAATGGTGGCAGTCTTTAATTTTTGTCTTAAAAACAAATAAAATAATAGACTTATCCCAAAAACCACCAATACAAAAACAGTACTAAACCATAAATAATGTAAAACTGAAGCAACAACGAGTGCGATCATCAGCGCATTGAGCATGATCATATACTCCTGCTTGTCGGTGTCGGATTTCATTCTTCTGATCAGGTCTATTCTTTTGGCTTCACCGGCAGTGATTTTAATTTCATGATTAAACTCATACTCCGTGGCATCTATGATGTCCTGAAGTCTTTGTGTGGCGTCATCTATTATTACGGGTTTCATCTCATTTTATGGTAAAAATACATTGAATCAAAATCATTATGCGAAATTAATATATATTTTTAAATTATAATATGAAAATGTCTAAAATGTTTTTCTTACCTGCCGCGGTTACATTGATCTGTTTGATTTTCACAACAAGAGATCCAACCTGTATTCCAATAAATCAGGTGGTCTATCCACCGGCAGCAATAGTTAAAACAGACAGTTTGCCCGCACCAGCCTCCATAAGTTTCAGACAGCATGCTTCAATGGTTGCCCCTGTGGTGACCACATCATCCACCACCAGAATATGACGTCCCATAATATCATCAGTTCGTGTTACTGCAAATGTATCGGATACGTTTTTCACTCTTTCAGTTCGGGATAAGCCAGTCTGAGACGCAGTTTCTGTATATTTTATTAAATGGTTTTCGGACATTTTTACACCTGAGGCCACACTTACGCCATGACCGAATACCCCACTCTGGTTATATCCGCGAATGAGTTTCTTTTTAGGGTGTATAGGGACAGGTATCATGATATCAGGAGTTTCAAATAAAGGAGATTCGATGAGCTTTCTTCCTGCTATTTCACCCAATATGATGCCTGTCTCTTTTTTACCTTTATATTTAAGCCCATGCAGCATGTTGCGCACTATTCCCAAATCCCTGAAAGTTAATAATGCTGCTCCATGATGTAAGGTAATCCTGCCTTTAAAATGATTGGTTACTATATTTTGTCTGATGTTAAAATGATCCGTATAAGGCATATTATGAAGGCATTCCACACAAAAAAAACCACCACTTATTTTTGGTTGTCTGATACAGGCTATACACAAATCAGGAAACATAGTATAAAGCATATCTCCGAATAGCTGTCTGATATGATGGATAGTTTTATTCAATGATATAGTGATTTTATATGTACCTGGTTAAGACAGATGTGTTTGAAGAAAAAACTTATTAGGTTAAAACAATTTAATCTTAAACAAAAATAAAATAAAATTTCATTTGATGCATAGTTTCAATGAAAACTGTTTCTGTCCATTATTCTTTTCACTTCCCTAATTCAAGCTTTAGATAATCTGCTGTATACCCCACATTGGACTTGATCATCTGCTCCGGTGTTCCTGAAAACAGGACATGACCACCGGTATTACCACCTTCAGGTCCCAAATCCACTACAAAATCTGCCACTTTGATCACATCCATATTGTGCTCTATAATAATGACTGTATTACCTTTTTCAACCAGTTTGTCAATGACACCAAGCAACTGTTTGATATCGTCAAAATGGAGACCAGTCGTTGGTTCATCCAAAATGTAAATAGTGTTACCAGTATCTTTTTTGGATAGTTCTTCAGAGAGTTTTACCCTTTGGGCTTCCCCTCCGGAAAGCGTAGTAGCCTGTTGCCCTAAAGTAATATATCCCAATCCGACATTGTCAAGCGTCTTGAGTTTACGATAGATCGAAGGTATATTTTTAAAAAATTCAGTAGCTTCTTCCACCGGCATTTCGAGTACATCAGAGATGGATTTGCCTTTGAAAAGCACTTCGAGCGTCTCTCTATTGTATCTTCTACCCTGACACTGCTCACAATCTACCAGAACATTTGGAAGGAAGTTCATTTCAATGAGTTTTTTTCCGGCTCCCTCACATGTTTCACAGCGGCCACCGGGGACATTAAACGAGAATCTTCCTAACTGATATCCTCGTATTTTCGCTTCAGGCATATTTCCGAATAGTTTACGGATATCAGTAAAAACACCTGTGTACGTGGCCGGATTGGATCTCGGGGTACGTCCGATGGGTGATTGGTCTATTTCAATAACCTTGTCTAAATGATCCAAACCTGTAATACTTTGAAATGGTAGAGGCTTCTGAATACTTTTATAAAAAAATTGTCTTAATATCGGATACAGGGTTTCATTGATCAGAGAAGATTTACCGCTACCTGATACCCCTGTGACACAAATGAGCGTACCAAGCGGTAGTTTGAGATTGACATTTTTAAGATTATTGCCGGAAGCGTTTTTTAATTCTAAAAATTTCCCGTTGCCTTTTCGTCTTGTTTTTGGGACTTCAATCCGGAGTTTGTTACTCAGGTAGCCGGCAGTGGTGCCTCCCAGTTTTAGAAATTCTTCCGGTGTACCCTGACTGACGATATCTCCACCATGCATACCTGCCCCCGGGCCAAGATCTATGATATAATCTGAAGCCAGCATAATGTCTTTATCATGCTCTACTACCAGTACAGAATTGCCTATTTCAGTAAGCTCGCGCAATGCTTTGATTAACTTTCTGTTATCTCTCTGATGAAGACCGATACTTGGTTCATCCATGATATAAGTTATGCCGGTGAGTTGGCTTCCTATTTGTGTTGCCAGCCTCGTTCGCTGTGATTCACCACCTGAAAGTGTTCTGGTTGTTCTGTTCAGACTCAGATATCCGAGTCCTACTTCAAGTAAAAACCCCAACCTGAGTCTGATTTCTTTCAGTATTTCAAAAGATACCATTTTTTGTTTTTCACTAAGTTGATCCGGCAACTGTTTGATCCATAAGATTAATTCATCTATATTCATCTGACCGAGTTCCCCGATGTGTTTATCGCCTAATTTAAAATGTAAAGATTCTCTTTTTAGTCTGTACCCTCCACAGGTCTGACAGGTCATAATGCTAAGGAAATCTTCAGCCCACGACCTGATTTTTTCTGACGATGATGTTTTGTACCATCGCTCCACCATATTGACTATTCCTTCGCCCGCCAGATCGTAAAGATAATCATTCTGTACAATGCCCTGGGTAACCCCATAGGATTTGTCGCCGCCATAAAGTATGATTTCCAATGCCTTTTGTGGTAAGTCTTTTACCGGTGTGTCAAACGAAAAATCATAATCTTTGGCAATCTTTTTTAACTGTTTGAATGTATTGTTGTCTCTTACAACTCCGAAAGGCTTTATGGCTTCTTCATTAATACTTAGTTTGTTGTCTGGTATGATTTTATCCATATCTGCCTTATGTTGCTCTCCGAGTCCATTACAGTCCGGACAGGCCCCGTATGGGGAGTTGAAAGAAAAATTATTTGGTGATGGCTCATCATACGACACTCCTGACAGAGGATCCATAAGACTTTTGGAATAGGGTTTGAGTTCGTTGGTGTCAGTATTCATGATCATAATGAAATCATTTCCCAATTTAAGTCCTAACTGTAGGGAAGCGATAAGTCGGTCCTTTTTGTCTTCCTCCACCTTTAAACGGTCCACCACTATCTCAATATCGTGCACTTTGTACCGGTCCAGTTGCATCCCTGCAGTCAAATCCATTATTTCACCATCTACCCTGACTTTTGTAAACCCTTTTTTTCTTGTCTGGTCAAATAGCTCTCTGTAATGTCCTTTACGCGAACGAATCACAGGA
>JACMLK010000050.1 GCA_014379665.1 Saprospiraceae bacterium
AATGAATTTTTTATTTTCAGAAGTTGATATATTGTGCTTCAGGATGTATTCTCCTGCAGGTAATTCTGCTACTTGTATTGAGAATTTTTCAGTATCCAAATTTTTGATGCCATGTAATGATTTGATTAAGTTCCCACTTATGTCAAAAATGAACCAGATGATTTTGCCGGAATATGGAGAAGAAAACTCCCATTCAAGATGATCGGTTACCGGATTTTTGTTCAAGTGAATATGAGCTTCAATTTTATCGGTATCATTGATCTGGCTTATCACATCCGATATTTTGTATATGGTTCCGGAAGATAGTCCTGCCACATAAAGTTCTCCGGCATTGTCTTCCCCAAAAGTGGAATAATCATTGTTTTCAAGATCAGCCAGAACGTCATTTTGCCAAATGCCATTAGAATTTTTATATAATGACCAAAAAATTCCGGTACAAAAGTCCGTATAAATATATTTTCCTATTAGCGATGAATTATTTGTTCCCCTGTAAACGTAACCACCTGTAATGGAGCAACCAGTGTCAAATTTGTTTTCATAGGTGAGAACCGGTGGTTGATATTTACCGACACTGCCACAGCCGTTTGTATTAAAAGGCACAAAACCTTCATAACATCTCCAGCCATAATTCAATCCGGACGCTGAACTTGAAGACATATTAATTTCTTCCCATTTGTCCTGTCCGACATCTGCAATCCACAAGTCGCCTTTTTCTCTATCAAAACTGAATCTCCATGGGTTTCTAACTCCGATAGCCCAAATTTCCTGAAGCGTATCCACACTGCTTTGATAAGGGTTATCCTGTGGTATCAGATAAGTTTGGGCCTCAGTATTAACATCAATTCTCAGCATTTTCCCAAGAAGTTCCTTTGGGTTCTGTGCCCTGTTACCGGGATCACCACCACTGCCACCATCTCCCATGCCGATATAAAGAAACCCATCAGGTCCGAAATTTAAATCACCGCCATTATGATTATTGAATGGTTGGATGACTGTTAGTAAAATTTTTTCTGAGGTAGGGTCAGCTTTGTCAGCATCACTTTCTGATCTTTTAAATCTTGAAATGGTAGTATTTCCATTATTATTAGTGTAGTTCACATAAAAATACCCGTTATTACGGTACTCCGGATGAAAACACAACCCCAATAACCCTCTTTCATTTGCCTGTGAGTTGACCTTTGGATCTATGTCCAAAAATGATTGAGATAAAACGATTCCATCCATATTGATTATTTTTATTCTGCCTGCTTTTTCTACGATGAACAGACGTAAATCACTGGTATCACCGGTAGCAGAAATATCCACAGGTTGGGCAAATGAAGTGGCAATTGGATTTAATTTGAAATTCTGACCATAAGTTTTAACAAAAAGAAATGGTATGATCAGGAAGAGACTTCCCGGTTTAATTAAATTCATATTTGAGCTATTTTATAAGAGTTACAAGGTTTGCCTCAAAGGCATGAATTTTGTAAGAAACCGTTTTAATGAAAGCGTTGTACCTATAACAACAACCACATCAAATGGTTACCCCATTAATGAAAAAATCTATGAAAAAGCAAGGCAGTGCTTAGTTTAAGGAATCTTGTTAATTTTAATATTATAATATACTTTCAACATCAGTCAGTTCCAAACCAAAGGCATCGGCTACACCTTTATACACTACTTTTCCAAGCACTACGTTCAATCCCAATTTTAATTCTTCGTTTTGTTTACAAGCCATTTGCCACCCTTTTTCAGCCAATTGAAGTGCATAAGGTAATGTGGCATTAGTTAATGCAATAGTTGAAGTATAAGGAACAGCACCGGGCATGTTGGCTACACAATAATGTACCACTTCATCAATAACATAAATAGGATTGTCGTGTGTGGTTGGTCTGCAAGTTTCAATACACCCACCCTGATCAACTGCAACATCAACTATTACAGTACCCGGTCGCATTTCTTTGAGCATTGATCTGGTGATCAGATTTGGCGCTTTGGCACCGGGGATTAAAACCGCCCCTACGATGAGGTCATGATTCACGATAAGCCTTCTTATGGTATACTCATTGGAATACATGGTAATAACATTGGCCGGCATTACATCCGAAAGATATCTTAATCTCTTCAAGCTAACATCAAGTATGGTAACAATGGCTCCTAATCCTGCTGCCATTTTTGCCGCCTGAGTTCCAACTACACCACCACCGAGGATTAACACCTTTGCCGGGGGAACACCCGGTACACCACCGAGTAGTACACCACGCCCCTGTTGTGGTTTTTCTAAATACTTAGCACCCTGTTGTACTGCCATCCTTCCTGCTACTTCAGACATCGGTATTAACAACGGAAGTGACCGATCTGAAGATTCTACTGTTTCATAAGCCAGACACACTGCCTTGCTTTTGATCATTGCTAAAGTCAAAGGTTCGTAGGATGCAAAATGGAAATAGGTAAAAAGGAGTTGATCTGGCTTTATTAGATTGTATTCTCTTTCAATCGGTTCTTTCACCTTAATGATCATGTCAGCTATACCATACACTTCTTCAATGGATGTCAATATTTTTCCTCCTGCCTGCACATATTCATCATCAGGGAATCCCGAGCCATCGCCTGCTGTGCTTTGTATGTATACTATATGGCCTCTTTTAACAAATTCAAGTGTGCCTGCAGGTGTCAGAGCAACCCTATTTTCATTTGTTTTAATTTCTTTTGGAACTCCAATGATCATTTGTATGGGTTTTAATAATAAATCGAATAATTGAATAAAATAATGTGCGAAAATAGGAATGAATATCAAAATCCGGGTAATTATTTAAGAATAATTCTCAACCGGCAAAAAAAATAAGTGATCATCCGACAAACGGAATAAGGCCGGTAAGTAACATGCTCAGTTAATTTGCGTCTAAAGTTTTAAATCAGAAAAACCAAAACTGCGGACAACCGGAAAAATTTAATATAATTTTAGTCCATTACAACTATTCCCGGACATCTGATTTCTTTCGAACATACCTTAAAATAAATATTAAATACCTGCAGTATTAACTTCCGAAACTAATGACAATTTTAGGTAAAAAGTCTTTTTGGCCATTATATGCCAATTTGACACAAACGTATGCCATAAAGGAAATATTTAATATGGAAATAAGTCAAAATGTGAACAAATGTCATGAATATCACTTTGGCACATTTCATGATATATGCATAGCGATTGTAAAAATTATTTTTCAACAACTAAAATTAAAAACAAGTATAATATGAAACCAATCAACGACAGAGTGGTAGTGAAACCTGCACCAGCTGAAGAAAAAACTAGTGGAGGTATAATCATACCTGATACCGCAAAGGAGAAGCCCCAAAAAGGTGAAGTGATTGCCGTCGGACCAGGTAAAGATGGGATTAAATTGACAGTAAAAAAAGGCGACATCGTACTTTATGGAAAATATGCAGGTCAGGAAATCAACCATAACGGAGCAGATTATCTCATTATGCGTGAAGATGATATTCTGGTAATTCTTTAATTCTTTTTTTTGTAATTATTATTCATTAACAAGTAAAATTAAATTCTATAAAATGGCTAAAATAGTTAGCTTTGATTCAGAAGCAAGAACGAAATTAAAATCAGGTATTGATCAACTCGCCAATGCGGTGAAAGTGACATTAGGACCAAAAGGAAGAAACGTAGTAATTCAAAAAAGTTTTGGTGCGCCAATCATCACCAAAGATGGTGTGACTGTAGCAAAAGAGATTGAATTGGAAGATGCAGTAGAAAACATGGGTGCACAAATGGTAAAGGAAGTTGCATCAAAGACAGCTGATGCTGCCGGAGATGGTACTACTACTGCTACCGTTCTTGCTCAGGCTATGGTGCATGCAGGTATGAAATATGTTACAGCCGGTGCCAATCCAATGGACTTAAAAAGAGGCATAGACAAAGCGGTGGCAGTTGTGATCACGGATCTTAAAAAACAAAGCGAAGTAGTCGGTTCTGATTTTGGAAAGATCAAACAGGTTGCCTCAATTTCCGCAAATAATGATGATGAAATTGGTTCATTGATTGCTGATGCAATGAAAAGAGTTACCAAAGATGGAGTTATCACTGTAGAAGAAGCAAAGGGTACAGACACCTATGTAGATGAAGTGATAGGAATGCAGTTTGACAGAGGATATTTATCTCCGTATTTTATTACGAACACTGAAAATATGACTACTGAATATGAGAATGCCTTAATTCTTATTCATGATAAAAAAATCTCCAATGTGCAGGAAATAGTTCCTGTTCTTGAGAAAGCAATGCAAACAGGAAGACCGTTATTGATCATAGCGGAAGATGTAGATAGTCAGGCATTAGGAACACTGGTTGTCAACAGACTAAGAGCAGGACTTAAAATTGTAGCTGTGAAAGCACCGGGTTTTGGAGACAGACGGAAAGCAATGCTTGAAGATATTGCCATTCTGACAGGAGGCGTAGTAATTTCAGAGGAAAAGGGTTACAAACTCGAAAATGCCACCGTAGCTGAACTCGGCCAGGCAGAGAAAATAACCATTGATAAGGACAATACTACTATCGTAAATGGCAAGGGCCTTCAAGTCGATATCAATGGTAGAATAGGACAGATAAAATCTCAGATAGAAACCACGACTTCTGATTATGACAAAGAAAAACTTCAGGAAAGATTAGCAAAATTAGCAGGTGGTGTGGCCGTATTGTACGTAGGTGCTGCTACTGAAGTGGAAATGAAGGAGAAAAAAGCCAGAGTGGATGATGCACTTCACGCTACGAGAGCGGCAGTTGAAGAAGGCATTGTCGCCGGAGGAGGCGTAGCATTGGTAAGATCTATTGCCGTTCTAGGAAACCTTAAAGGGGTGAATGAAGATGAAAATCTCGGTATATTAATTGTTAAAAAAGCCCTTGAAGCTCCATTAAGAATTATTGCTGAAAACGCAGGTGTGGATGGTTCAGTAGTTTATCAGGAAGTTGCCAAGTCAAAAGGCGCCAACGGATATAATGCCAGAACCGGGGAGTATGAAGATCTGAAGAAAGCAGGCGTAATTGACCCCACAAAAGTCACCAGAGTTGCTTTGGAAAATGCCGGATCAATTGCGAGCATGGTATTAACAACTGAATGTGTGATTTCTGACAAAAAAGAAGAAAATGGCGGCGGACACCACCCACCAATGGGAGGTGGCGGAATGGGGGGTATGATGTAAAGAAAACCACCTCTACAACAATTATACAATGCCCTGCAAAGCAATCTGCAGGGCATTTTTTATTTAATTTCAATGGTTTTACATTTATTTCTTATACATTTTATTATCATTGTTTTAAATTTTGATACATGAACATTGTGTACTGCAAAGTCAGCTTCAAAAATGAACTGGAGCAAATTTTAAATTTACAAAGGGCCAATCTTCGATTTACTCAATCTGAAGATGAAGAAATGAATCAGGGTTTTGTCACGGTTCAACATGATTTCGATTTGTTGTCACAAATGAACGAAATGACTGCCCATATCATAGCTAAAGATGAAGGGAAAGTCGTAGGTTATGCTTTGGCAATGCCTAATTATTTTCATGACAAAATTCCGATATTAAAACCGATGTTTGACTTAATTGATTCGCTTAAAGTAAATCAAATTAGTGTCAGGGATGAAAATTATATTGTCATGGGACAAATTTGCATTGAAAAATCATATAGAGGGACAGGTATCTTTGAAGGATTATATTCTATGTTTTTTAATGAATATAAATCCAGATATGCTCACGTTATTACGGAAGTGGCCGTTAGGAATATCAGATCTGTAAAGGCTCATTTGAAAGTTGGCTTTCAAAAAATTTATCAATATCAGGAAATTGATGCCGAAGAATGGGTAGTATTACGTTATTAATGGTAAATTGAATATTATGATTTACAAAAAGGTGCTGTCTGTCCTGCTTATTGTTTTGAGTATTAATGATTCCTATCTGATAGCACAAGCTGATATAACTTTAAAAAGAAAAGCTGATCACCTTGCTCAGGAATTTATTATTGTTGACGGTCATGTAGATTTACCGTACCGACTTAGTGTGAAAAATTTCAGACTGCAAAAAGAATATCTTGCTATTCCTTATCAGAGCAACGAAGGTGATTTTGATTTTGTAAGGTCAAAGAAAGGAGGATTAAATGCACCTTTTATGTCAATATTTATTCCATCCAGGCTGCAGATAGAGGGAGGGGCAAAAGAATTGGCAGACAGTCTGATTAATATGGTGGAGTATATTGCAGAAAATCAATCCGCATATTTTAGTATTGCCAAGAATCCTAAGGACGTCATCAGGGCAAAAAAACAAGGTAAAATTGCGCTTCCTATGGGAATGGAAAATGGTGCTCCTTTAGAAAATGATCTGTCGCTTGTGACATATTTCAAAAAGCGGGGTATCTCCTATATCACGCTTACTCATGCGAAAGATAATAAAATATGTGATTCCTCATATGACACAACACACACATGGAAAGGACTGAGTCCATTTGGTTATCAATTGCTGGATGAGATGCAAAGAGTGGGCATAATGGTAGATATTTCTCATGTTTCTGATAGTGCTTTTTACCAAACCATCAGATATGTAAAAGTACCTGTAATTGCTTCGCATTCGTCGTGTAGAAAATTTACGCCCGGTTTTGAACGTAACATGAGTGATGAGATGATCAAAATGATGAAGGGAAATGATGGAATAATTATGGTGAATTTCGGTTCTTCTTTTCTTGA
>JACMLK010000395.1 GCA_014379665.1 Saprospiraceae bacterium
GTCTATATTGTTTATTGTTTCTGCGGCGATGATAGTAGGAGGTTGTGCCGGTGGTACCGTGGGAGGTATTAAAGTCATAAGAGCACTTTTACTACAAAAGGGATTAAGATGGCACATCAGTAAAATATTTCTTTCGAAAAATGCTATTAAAAATGTAAAATTCAACCATAACATTTTATTACCTGAGCAGATGAATGCTGAATTGGCAAGAGCAGGCATATTCGTCCTGATTTATCTGCTGTTTGTGTTCATTGGTACTTGTATCACCGTGTATTATATGGGCGACAAGTTTACGCTTGCAGATGCTATTTTTGAATCCGCCTCAGCTCAGGCAACGGTAGGATTATCGACAGGTATCACAGATCCGTCTATGTCTCCGGTTCTGGAAAGTGTGTATATTATTCAGATGTGGGCCGGCAGATTAGAGATAATACCAATATTGGTTCTTTTTAGGGTTTTAATCTACGGAACAGCACCACGTATTATATAATTTAATTAAAAAAAACAGGATATGCATATTATTATTGTAGGTTCAGGAAGAACAGGAAAACATGTCATTGAATCAGCAGTCAACGACAATCAGGACGTTTACGTCATTGAAAAAAACAAGGAAACCGCCGATTGGGTAGCAAGCCACTTTGATTGTGTGGTGATCAATGCCGATGCCACCTATGTGGAAGTACTTAAAGAAGCCAAGGCCCATCAGGCCGATGCCATTATTGTGACTACCAACGATGATGCGGTTAATTCATTGGTGATACTGCTGGCAAAACAGTTGGGTATCAAAAGACTGGTAAGTTCTGTCAACAATGAAGATCATTTGAGGGTATTCGAACAATTGGGTATCGACACCGTAGAAAGCCCCTACAGATTGAATGGCAGGTATCTTTACCGCGCTGTCCAGGGACCCAATGTGAAGGAATTTTTAGATCTTGGAGATGGGTTTGAAATTCTTGAAATGATAGTCCGACAAAATTCAGTCATTGCTAATAAGCTGATTAAGGAAGTTAATAAAGAAAGAACCCTTCCAAAAGATACCCGTATCATATTGATCAAACGCAACAATCAGATCATAGTACCTGAGGGAGAGACCAGGATATTTGTAAAGGATATTGTAGTAGTTCTGTCAAAAAAGAACAAAGTCTCTGACGTGTCAGTCATATTTGGTGAAAAACTGAATCTTGTATGATACCGGTATATTTATATCAAATTATGGATTTGAATGCACGTTGGCTAAAAATATCCTTACGATGACACATTCCATTTAAGCAGGGAATATTTTTTACGCCAAAACCAAATAACAGAACAATTTAATAGATGAACAAAATTTCAACAATAATAATATTACTAATCAGTAACCACTTAATTGCCCAAACACAAAAAGTTGAACCATTTGAAGATATTGACCAAACATGGCAAAATGGCAGTGACCGCAGAGACTCTTCTATATTTAAAAAACTGAAATATTTTACTCCCTCTATTTTAATTGACGTGAATTACACTCACTCATTCAACAACCCGAATGACAATACAGTAGTTGGCTCAACAGCATTAACACGGAACAATGAAGTTGTACTTTCTGCTTTACATTTCGGTGGCGACCTATACTACGAAGGTGCAAGAGCGAGATTTATGACACAATTCGGAACCCGTTCTGTTGTTGTTCCGAGAAACGATTTAAGTCCTTATCGAGGACAGTATCAATTAGCTAATGTTTATCGTTTCTTGAGTGAAGCATATGTAGGTTATCACTTTGACAGATGGTATGGAATCAATGTAGATGCGGGATTGTTCATGTCATACATCGGACTTAATTCATATTACCAACCTGAAAACTGGGTGTATCAGGCATCGTTTACTTCTGACAACACACCTTGGTTTTTCAACGGACTTCGTATTCAGATTTATCCGTCAAAACATTTGAAAATTGAAACCTGGATTATCAACGGTTGGCAGAGTTATGGAAAGTTCAATAGTATGCCAGGTCTTGGTGGTAACATTACCTGGATGCCAAACAGTAATTTCAAATTTCTTACAAACAACTATTACGGAGCAGATGCTGGCGGAATTCCTGAAAGAAAGCGTTTCCATTCTGACAATAGTGTACTGGTACGCTGCTACAACAAGCCCGACTCAAAATCTATTAGTAGAGTAGCTTTTTCATTGACCGGCGACATCGGTTTTGAAAAAGGTGGTGGTGTAAATGGATTTAATGATAGTGATTCAACCAAACCAGCACAATATTTTACAAGCGTAATGTTTTATAATAGGGTTTGGTTTGCTAAAAACAAATTTGCATGGACAGTCGGCGGTGGCTATATGACAAATCCCGGAAGATATTTGGTTTTGTTTCCGACCGGACAAGCAAGTCCATTGCCTGACCCAAACGATCCGACACAGACGGAAGGATTGTTTCCATTTAGTGCAAACCCGGGCGACAAGTTTGAAGGTTGGGATGTTTTAACAAACCTCGACTGGATGCCAAACCAAAGCATAACGTATAGGATTGAATTTGTGCATAGAGCATCAAGCGTTCCATACTATGCCGGACAAGGTGGCGTAACTTCTCAAACTGGTTATACTACATCATCACTTGAACCGAATTGGCGTCCGGACCTGGTAAAAAGGGAAAGCAGAATAATTGCAGCAATACTCTTTAGATTATAGAAAAGTAATAACACGAATAATAGAAGAATAGGAGAAACACTGAATATCAATCTTTGACTTCTAATCATTTCCTTCATTATCCGGAATACATTACACCAATTTGATTTCTGATTTCATCCAGTATTTCTATTAAGGAAGCACTCATGTTAAAGTCCATAACGGGACTTTGTTTTAATCCCTGATTCAGGCAGTGATGTACATGTTCGATCTCTTGGAAATATCCAAGTCCGGTCCTGCCGGTTGTAATTTTTTGGACCGGTTCATCATTTAATTGTTGGAAATAATGATCCTGTTCGTGAAACCTGCCTGGAATGCGAATGCTTCCTTTGGTCCCGAACAGGTCACATGTTGTATCTGTATGCACATCAAATGAGCAATAAAGTGAAGCAGTGGCACCGTTCTCATAACTGAATAAAATAGCACAAGAAGAGTCCACACCACTCGGAGCAATATGGGCAGAAGCAGTTATTTTTAGAGGTTTGCCTAAAATTATTAAACTCATGAACACGGGATATATGCCGATATCCAGCAAAGCACCACCCGCAAGCTTCGGATCAAATAATCTGGATGTCTCGTCATAGACGGCCTGAAATCCAAAGTCAGCCTTCAGATGTAGCACTGCTCCTATGGTATTGTTTTTTACGACCTGTTGTATTTCAACGATATTGGGAAGAAAGGCCGTCCACATGGCTTCCATCAGAAATACATGATTCTCCCTTGCACACCTGAACATTTCTGTTACCTGCTCAAAGTTAACGCCTAATGGCTTTTCGCAAAGTACCGGTTTTTTATTGTTTAAGCAGAGTAAGGTGTGTTCATAGTGAAAGGAATGCGGGGTAGCTATATATATCACATCAATTTCAGGACACCTGGCTAATTTTGGGTAAGTATCAAAAGCCTGAACTATTTTAAATTTTTCAGCAAATGTATTCCTTTTATCTTTTTCTTTCCCGGCACAGGCATATAGAGTACCACCATCA
>JACMLK010000396.1 GCA_014379665.1 Saprospiraceae bacterium
AATCTTGCTCTTGAACGCTTTTAGCTAAATCTTTATATTGCAAAATTTTTCGCTTTTCTTTGGTAGTATGTTTGTATGCTTCATCCACCCAGTATTCTAAAAATAATTCCTTTTCGAATTAGCTATTCTTTGGTCTAAGCTTTCTTGCTTTGATGTTTAGCAATAGATCATGTTTAAAGGTTGAAAAACCCAATCCAAATATTAACAACCAACTTCAGACCCTGTGCGTCACCCCTTCCATTTTAAGGGAAGGGGCCGGGGGATGGGTACAAACGACATTAATTTCTTTTCCACATTCTCCCAATCATAAAGTACCTCATCATTTGTAAACCTTATCACTTGATACCCCAAGGTTTCAATATCTCCTTGCCGCTCAATATCATATTCTCTCTGGTCTTGATGTACACTGCCATCTATTTCTATAACAATTTTATGTTCAAAATTATGAAAATCAGCTATATAATACAGTTTGTTGCCTAATATTTCCTTGTATTCTATTATAAACTGTCTATTGAATTTCTGCCCTAACAATTT
This sequence comes from Saprospiraceae bacterium, assembly GCA_014379665.1. GTDB lineage: Bacteria > Bacteroidota > Bacteroidia > Chitinophagales > Saprospiraceae > OLB9. The sequence continues at coordinate 535 of JACMLK010000396.1, forward strand.
CTTGCCCCTTACATTTTCCCAAAATATCTTTTCTGCTTCAGTTGGATTTTTACGATGGTCTCTTGCATTTTGCAAAGTGTCAAAATATCTCATATGTTGCTTGTTTCAAATTGATGCATGAAATTAGGCATTTGTTCACTATTTTTATTCACCCGACCCCTCTCCTGAAAAAATTACCATTTACACATAAGTATAAATAATCTGACTAATTCCAACATTGTAGAAAATATATGGGTTTAGTGCTCTTCTTTTGGCGTTTTATACCCATCCCTTTCTGCTTACCCATCCACAAAACGTAGTTTGTGGTTCCTTCATTAAATCGTGATTTCGTATCACGATTTTGCTCCGCAACATTCAGTCATCCTTGAAAAGGAAGGGTGACTCGCATGCTTAGCATTTGTACACAATTCTTTAAAAAAATGCTATTCTTTGAAATTTAGGCATAGAATAAGTTCCCCCCAAGATGTGTGTAAACGGTAGCTTTGAAAAGGAAGGGTGACTCGCCGATGCTGGCGCAAGTTTCAGGCCGTTGAAGGCCTGACAAGTCTAACTTTTGCCCTTATTTCTAATAACTAAATCTTCCCACTAAGTATCGTACTGACTTGTCAAACCAGCAATAAGGTTGCATCCAGCAAGGGGCACAAGTTGCAAACTTGCGCCAGCAATGGGTCTCCCAACATCAACCTTCCTTCTCTCTATGATTTCATACATTTTTACTGACTATAGGAATTAATAGAATATTGATTTGTCTGTCACAAGTATCTTTGAAAATTAATAATATAATTTTCATCATGAAAGCTAATTGGATTTTGATTTTGTTCTTTTCAATTATGAAGTTAGGCTATGCTCAAACCATACAAGATTATGCAGTCCATCATCAGTATAATATACCCTACAATACAATCTTTGATGAAGCACACACCAAGTTTACATGGAATAATAATGAAAATGATAATCTTTATGAAGATGACTTCCTCACAGATTCTACGAATATAGGATTTACGTTCACTTATCATGGTGTGAATTACACCAAGTTTAAAGCAAGCATCAATGGTTTTCTTACTTTTAATCATGATGCAGTGCCTTTCTATGATAGTTATTATACTTATGGTGGGGCATATACCTATGATTGGTGGGAAAACCAATTCTCACTTCCTGACGGAACTTTTAATAGTTTAGCACCATTGTATGCAGACGCGTCGATGGGCTATGGGTGCAATTACAATAGTTATAATTGCTATGACAGTACATTAATATATAAAGTTGTTGGCACGAGTCCCAATAAGGTACTCACTGTTGAATGGAGGAATTTGCATATTGGTTCTGATGTTGCGAATTTTCAGGTAAAAATCTATGAATTAGATGACCATATAGAATATCGATATGGAAACATGACAAGTCCAAATAATGATAAATTATTTTATGGGACGCTGGGAATGAACAGTGATGTCATAGATAACTACGCTGTTGACCTGTTAATTGCATACAACAACAACCCAATTATTTTTGGCGGAGGCACATATTATTATACTCCAGAGACTTATTTACCAATAGACACCAATACCCTCATCTCATTTACGCTTGGTAACACCCCATGCAGCAATATTGGCCAACCCACCAATCTAATGTTTACCACAGTACAAAGAACACGTATAGAAGGTAAATTTAACAGAAGACCAAATGCAGAATCATACTATGTGATAAGAACTAACACAAATGTTCAACCGGGATTAAACCAGGGCGTATTACTTTCAACCGGCACAGATACAACATTTATAGATGATGATTTAGCTCCAAATACTACTTATTATTACTGGGTTTTTAGTGTAGATGCCTTAGGTTGTTCAGGACTTAAGCCTTTTACAAATTTGGTGTCGCCACTTACCGCCAACGCCACCACATTGCCATGCACCGGGGCCTCAGGAACTATAAGTATTGGGCCGGCAGGCACTTTCACTACGCTGACTGCTGCACTAAATAGTTACAAATCCACTGGATTAACCGGACCTACCATTCTGCAATTGTCAAACAACTACAATCCAGCCAGTGAAACGTATCCAATAGTTTTTAATGACTCTTTGCATTGTTTAAACAGTATAAACAATATAACTGTTAGACCCATTTCCACAATGGCTGTAGCTAAAAATATTTCATCCAATGATACGGTATCCACCATTCGGATACAAAACGCTTCCTACATCACGATTGATGGCAGGAAAGGCGGAACGGGTAGTCCTAATTTTTTAAACATAGAAAATACAGATACCCTCGGCATTTCCATAGAAATATTAGATAAAAGCCAACACAATACCATCCAGTATTCTATCATAAAAGGAGTGAATAGAACTCTAACAGAAGGTGTCATAACATTTAAGAACGACATTGACGATTCAGCAAAAACTACCAGTCAAAACAAAATCAGCAACTGCTATATTCAGGATGGACTAACCACTCCTTGCAACCTTATTTATTCCAAAGGATATTATTTAGTGAGTCCTTATTATTCCAGTCAAAATATTAATAGAAGAAACGTTCAAAACAATGAAATATCCAATTGCAATATATACAACTTCTTTTCTGCAACCAAAGCATCCTATGGCATATTAGCAGACTTAGCAAGTTCGGGTTGGACAATACGTGATAACAGTTTTTATCAAACTTTAGCCAGAAATAGCACCGCACCGAACAATAAAACAGCCAGCGTAAAAATTAATGATGGAGATGCTCACTTAATTTCGAGAAATTATTTTGGAGGGCGAAGTTCGCTGGCTGGTGGGAACAAGATGACTTATACCGGCTCCGCTCAATTTTCATTTCTGGATATCAATGCCAGTACACATGGAAGTATTGTAACCAATATTGATAGCAATTTTTTTCGCAATATTTTTATTACTTCTACCTCAGGTGGTGATTTAGTCACACTAGGTAGCGGAAACATAGATTTTGGCGTAAATGATGGTAATGTTTTCGGCGGATTAACAGCAGCAGATAGTATCAATATTAATATGACGGGTAATAATTCTGTTTCCATAATTGGTAATTCATTAAATCAATATTCCGACCAGACAACAATAAAAAACAATTCGATTAAAAATTTAAAATTTATCGGGACAAACAATCCCTTTTATGGAATTAATATAGATGGACATCAATCCGGGGAATTTAATCATGTGATTATAGAAAATAATACCATTGGTAATCCTACGGGAACAATAAACAGTATTACGCTAAGTACCAATGGTGCATTTTATGGTATTTATGCCAACAAAGTTGGAGCTAGGGTCGATATTGATAACAATGAGCTTGTTAACATTTCCAGAACAAGTGGAAATGCACATATGTATGGAATTTATTGTAACCTGGCAGAAGGCAAATTTGTTGATGGTAATATTGTAAGAAATTTTTATGTTCCAAATAGTTATTGTACTATTATTGGAATTTGGAACAATTCAGGTTCTCAATACAGTAATTATGGCTCTGTTACAAATAATGAAGTTACAAATCTTGGTATTGGATTTGTAACTGTAAATTCGGGTCAAGTATTAGGTATTTATGGAAAAAACTTAATAGAAAATAATTTTGTTAGCTCCTTGTACAACAATTGCACCGGACAGTATAGCGGAATTACTGGTATTTTAGTGCCATATCATATGAACGGTACTGATGTCATTAATAATAGGATCAGACTTGGCATTAATAACAATGGAACTCCCTTTACAAATAATATTGCGTTGACTGGCATTGAGGTTGAGAGTAACCCAAATAGAATTTACCACAATAGTGTATACGTCGGTGGTAATACAAACGGCTCAAGCAACACTTATTGTTTATTGTCTACGGAGAGTCCAACTGGTGTGCATGAAGAAATATATAACAATATATTTATGAATGTAAGAAGTAATCCGGGTGCAGGTAGTGGTTATGCTATATCATTAGAAAATTCCGGAGCATTTAACACTACAATTTTAGATCATAACATTTACTATACTTCCGGTACAAATACGTATCTGGGCAGGGCAGGTTCCATATATCCAACACTTTCCGAATGGCAAAATGCTTCAAGGCAGGATTTCTTATCAGGATTTTACAATCCAAATTTTTTACTTCCTACGGGTGATTCTACATCTGTAAATCTTCACATCAATAGTCCAAGCCCGGCATCTAATTTTGGAAAAGAATTATCCGATAATGTACCTTTTGATACAGATGACCAAACAAGAAATGAAAACACACCGGATGCCGGAGCCGATGAAGGAAGTTTCGCAGGAGTAGATGTATTGCGACCGGCCATAACATACGCTTCGTTACCTCCATCATGTAATACCGGAGACAGACTATTGGTAGTTACCATTACCGATAGTACAGGAGTGCCAACCAGTGGGGCATTGAGACCAAGAATCTATTATAAAAAAGGAAGTAGTGGTTCATGGTTTGACAGAGTTGGCACTTTGAATAGTGGCAATGCCCAAAATGGAACCTGGAATTTCACCATAGTGGCTGGTGATATGGGAGGTGTAGTGAACGGTGATATTATCTATTATTTTGTGGTAGCAGAAGACAATTCATTACAGCAAAATATTGGATCTTTTCCTTTTGGTGCGTATGGTACAGAAACGAATGTGCTCACCACTTTTCCGTCAGAAACTTACCTCAAAAGTTATATCATAAGTACGGCAAATGCTTTATCCGGAAATTATAATGTCGGCACAGGCCAAATATATCCTACCATCACGGATGCTTTTACTGCTTACAATAATGGATGTATTGAAGATGATGTTACCTTTTTGCTTACGGATAGCATATATAATATTTCAAATGCCACATTGAATTACAACATTACAGCTTCAGAAAACAGTACGCTTACTGTAAGACCCACCAAAACTAATACGGTAATAACCGGTAACAGTATTGAAGCTGCGCTAAGTATAAAAGGCGGACATTACATAACTATTGATGGCAGCTTTGGCAATATAGCTAATGATGAGTGTAGTGATGAGCAACCTTTAACACATCTGACTATCATAAATGCATACAATGTTAATGCATTTCCTTCCGTGGTTTTAATAACATCATCAGCTTCTTTTGATTCCACCACACATTGCACCATTAAAAATTGTATTATCAAAGGGGGCAGTTCTTTCATAACTTATGGCATTCAGGTTGCTGCATAT
>JACMLK010000397.1 GCA_014379665.1 Saprospiraceae bacterium
AAATTCATTTATTTTTCCTTTAAAAGTATAACTAAGAATTATCAAATAAAATTGCAAATTATTAAAACGAATGATTATTTTTGATTTAAAATAACTATTGTAAAAAAATAATTAATTGATTTATTGGCTTAATATGTTCACGTAATTTAAATTGTGGTTTTATAAAAAAGTTTGGCCCCTTTTTGGATATAAGAATTTGATACAAACAATAAATACCTAAATAATAAACATGGGAGAACAGAAAGTGTCTTTGGTAAATGATCAGAAGCAGATGCAAAAATTTGTAAAATCATTGCTCAATGACGTAAGTGCACTTGAATATATGCTTCAGAACGACTGGTTTGAGTCGGATATAATGAGGATAGGTGCTGAACAGGAAATGGTGATGGTAGATAAAGACACATTCAAACCTTCCCTTGTAGCCATGGAAGCACTGGATAAAATGCAGCATTATCCATGGGTAGAGACAGAACTTGCGAAGTTTAATCTGGAAACAAATTTGGATCCCAGGGTTTTTGAAGGAAATTGTTTTTCGGAACTTGAAAAAGAAAATACAGACAAATTAAATAAAATTCAGGAGGTACTGGATGGCATGAATACATCTATTGTCCTGACAGGGATACTGCCAACTTTACGTAAGTATCATCTTGAAATGGAAAATCTGACTCCTAAGAAAAGGTACTTTGCGTTAATGGAAGCGCTGAATAAACAACTCATAGGGCAATCATACGAGTTACGCATATTGGGTATTGATGAATTACTTGTCAAACACAGTTCGCCTTTGCTTGAGGCCAGCAATACCAGTTTTCAGGTACATTTGCAGGTAGCACCGGGAGATTTTGTAAAAATGTATAACATTGCTCAGGCACTTACCGGCCCGATGATGGCTATAGCCGCCAACAGTCCTATAGTGTTTGGAAAAAGATTGTGGCATGAAACGAGAATTGCACTTTTTCAACAATCACTGGATACACGTACTACGCATGATCATATGCGTGAGAGAAGTCCGAGAGTCAGTTTTGGCAGAGATTGGTTGCATGAATCCATCCTTGAAATATACAAAGAAGACATTGCCAGATTCAGAGTCTTGCTGAGTAGTGATGTGGAAGAGGATTCCCTTGGTATGATAAAAGCCGGAGAGGTTCCAAAACTTCGTGCCCTTCAGGTGCACAATAGTACCGTATACAGATGGAACCGACCATGCTATGGTATAAGTGAAAACGGAAAACCGCATCTTCGTATAGAAAACAGAATATTACCCTCAGGTCCCACGGTCCTGGATGAAGTCGCCAATTCTTGTTTTTGGCTGGGATGCATGATTGGCATGTCTATGGAAGTAAATGATATCAGAGAAATGATGTCTTTTGTAGACGCAAGAGATAACTTTGGTAAGGCTGCCAAGTTTGGAGTTGACTCTAAATTTACTTGGTTTCAGGATGAAAAAATATCTGCCGTGGATCTTATACAGCGACTCATACCTATTGCGAGAAAAGGTCTGGAATCGCGTAATGTAGACAAAACAGATATTGACAAATATCTTCATGTCATACAGCAGCGGGCAGAAAAACATATGACAGGTGCCAGATGGATGCTCAGAGCATTTACTAAACTTCATGAAAATTCCAATACTGATGAAGCCCTAAGTGTGTTAACTGCCACCATGATCAATAATCAGCAATCCAACAGACCTGTTCATGAATGGGATTTGCCGAGCATTGACGATCTTAAATTGTATAAACCATCTCATCTCAAAGTATCAGAATTTATGCTGACGGATCTTTATACAGTACAAAAAGATGATATCGTAGATCTGGTAGCTGAACTGATGGACTGGAATACCATCAGGTATACACCAGTAGAAGACATAAAAGGTAAGCTGGTAGGATTGGTCACCGCCAGATTGTTACTAAGGAATTATATTAAAAACAAACAAAATCCAAAAAAGACAACCTTAGTCTCAGAGATTATGATCAAAAATCCTATCACTGTGACACAGGAAACCAATATTCTGGATGCGATGAAACTGATGAAAGAAAATAAAATCGGATGTCTTCCGGTCGTGAATGGTGAAGAATTGGTAGGGCTTATCTCTGAAACGGAATTCCTGCGAATTACAGCAAGGTTGATTCAGAGAATGTAGACGCAATTTCTTTTCAATTTAAAAGTGTTGATTTTAAATGGAGCTTACATCAATATCCAGCATACACCTGAAATGTCCTTTAGGACAATGGTCATAACCCAACTTGGAGCAAGGTCTGCAAGGTAGGTTTAACACTTCATAATTTCGGTAGTTTGAAGGATTTTTGAATCCATAATAAGGATACATGCCAAAAAGTGGTGTGGTATTCCCCCAAAGCAAGTAGATTTCTTTCTGCAAAGCTGCAGCAATATGCATCAGACCTGTGTCTCCAGTAATTACTTTTCGGGCATGTTTGATAATACCGGCACTTACTCCAAGTCCGACTTTACCACACAGATTGATTGTTTTTTGAGGATATTTTGTCGATAATTGATTAGCTATATTTGAAACATCCTCACCACCCAGCAGTACGGTATGTCCAGTAGACAAAGAAATTATTTCTTCGCATTTTGACACTGGAATTCTTTTGGTAAAATAATTGGCACCAAGTACCAGGATATCATACTTTACCCCTTCTACAAGTCCGATAGCATCATACTCGTCTTCTGGTAAAATAAAATAATCAAGTCCCATACCATCATCAATGACTCCTATGGGTTGTAATGCATCAAAATATCTGTCTACCAGATGTTTTTCAGGAAGTTTATTTATTTTGAGGTTGACGAGCAGCCATTTCTGAAGGTTTAATTTATCAAAAGTGACAGAAGCACACTTGAGTCCATTTTTGATACGATAAGAATTCAAATTTTTTTGCAGATCTATTACAAGATCAAATTTTTCTTCCTGCATTATAGAGATACTTTCTGTTATTGATTTATGCAGCCGGTGTACCTTGTCAACATTGGAGTTATTGGTGACAATATGTGCAAATTCCGGCTTGATAAGAAAGTGTATTTCAGCATTAAGTTGTTTCTTTATACACCTGATAATGGGAGTAGTAAGCACCACATCGCCGATAGAGCTAAAGCGAATGATGAGAATCTTTTTGAAGGGCATTTTTCTTAGTTTTCACAAAAATAGTACTTTTAAATGATAATACAGAACTCAAATATATGATATCAATCCAAACGTTCTATAATCCCTGCAATACCCTGACCTCCACCAACACATGCAGTTACCAGTCCGTATTTTTGATTCCTTCGGCGAAGTTCGTTTATTATTTGAATACTAAGTTTAGCACCGGTACATCCAAGGGGGTGACCAAGTGCTATGGCTCCACCATTGACATTTGTGATATCAGGATCTAGCCCGGCTTCCTGCATCACGGCCAAAGCCTGTACTGCAAATGCTTCGTTGAGTTCGATAAGATCTATATCATCGAGTTTGAGCCCTGCCTGTTTTAAAGCTTTTGGTATGGCCACTACAGGTCCGATACCCATGTAAAGCGGATCAACACCACCAACTGAACATGAAGCCAGTCTGGCAACAGGTTTCAGACCCAGACGATTGACCATTTCTTCACTCATAACAATCACAAAAGCAGCGCCATCTGAAGTCTGTGATGAGTTGCCCGCAGTAGAGATGCCTCCCAATTTAAATGCAGGTTTTAATTTTGATAATCCTTCTAAAGTCGTATCAACTCTTACTCCTTCATCGGTATCTACTATGTACTTTTTTTCTACTCTTTTATCATTTTCAACAAGTACATCGGTAATTGAAATGGGAACGATTTCGTCCTTAAATTTTCCGTCCCTGATTGCTGCCCCTGCCAGAGCATGAGACTTGACTGAAAACTCATCTGCCTGGATACGTGAGATATTATATTTTTGAGCTACAGCTTCTGCGGTGTGGCCCATGCTGACGTGAT